>JBCCBL010000150.1:0-7006 GCA_039034055.1 Verrucomicrobiota bacterium
AAAGACCGCCAGGCGGCTCTCCGCGCCGGTGCTGACGATTTTCTGTCAAAACCCTTCAATGAGCAGACTTTGAAGGAGGCACTCTGGGTCTACGAAAATACCAAGAAAAACTCTGTCTCCCGGGCCTCGTAGCCCAAAGCCGTGCTGCCCTAGAATTGCTGCTTGGATAAAAATGGCTTCCAAGCCTCGTCAATCTGACGTTCCGGAATCGTACTGACAAACGGACGCCATCGGGGTCGCTCTGGCTTGCGGACCAAATGCATACCCGCTTCATGCGGTAGACGGTTCGCTTTGCGGCTGTTGCAGCGGATGCACGATGTCACGATATTTTCCCAGGTTGTTTTGCCTCCATGATCGCGTGGGATCACGTGATCTAGGTTCAAATCACTCTCTCGAAATTGCTTCCCGCAATACTGGCACTGATATTTGTCACGTTCAAATACGGCACGCCGGTGAAACTTAACCTCCTGGGCCGGCAACTTATCATACTCACGCAAAATCAGTACGGTAGGCACCCGCAGCGAATACTTTACGGTGCGGACAACCGGAGCACCCGGTCGCGGCGGATTTTCGATCGAAAGCGCGATCCACTCATCGCCTCCCAAAATATCGAATCTACCTGATTCAGAGAGGATGGCCTGGGCGTGTCCTTGAAGCAGCAAAGAAAACGCCCGCTTCACTCCGACAATATTCACAGCCTGCCAAACACGGTTTAATACAAGGACTGGCTGACCGTCGGTAATCTCCATCGGAGTTTAGGTTATCACGAAAAGCCCACATGGGTGTCAATACTCTAAGGTATCGAAACTCCTGAAATTCACCCAGAATACACAAAATGTGGAACTTGGAACAGATGTAGTCCCAAGATATTGCGTGAGGCCCCGGTCAGGACCTAAGCCCGCGGGTGCGCCTGAGCATGCGCTTTCTTGAGCCGAGATACCCCTACATGCGTATAAATCTGCGTCGAAGATAATGAGGCATGCCCCAACATGTTTTGGACAATCCTCAAATCCGCTCCGTGATCCAACAGGTGCGTTGCGAATGAATGCCGCAGCTTATGCGGTGTCAAATCCATCGGAAGACCAGCATGTTTCAAATAAATTTTCAGACGAGCCTGGATTGTCCTCGGTGATAAAGACTCACCATTTCTTCGAACAAACACCCACGAATCAGGCGCACATACACCCCGATAATGTGCAAGATAATGCTGATATACCTGGATTGCCACAACACCGACGGGGCACACCCGCTCTTTGCTCCCCTTGCCCATCACACGCACGACGCCCGCACTTGCATCGACATCCTTAACCTTGAGGCCACACAACTCTCCGATTCGCAAACCTCCACCATAGAGAATTTCTAAAACCAGCGTGTCTCGCCAAGCCTCCAGAGGACTCACTTGCTCCGACTGCAAAAGTGCCATCGGAGCGTCGAGGAGGGCTTTAATCTGAAGCTCTGTCAAATGCACCGGCAAGGGACGGTCCAATTTCGGCAGACGCACCCCAAGCATCGGATTACCATCGATTTCACCCTCACGGCGCAGCCACTTGAAGAAGACTCGCATGCCCGAAACATGATTGTGGATCGTCCTGCGTTCATAGTGACGTTGGACCTCGACCACATAGCTGCGCACCAACCGTGGACTCATCGTTTCGCCAGAATCACTCTCGCCGACCCACTGCAGAAAGGCCTCGGTCGCCTTTACGTAATTGCGAACGGTATGTTTCGAGCGTCTCTCTTCAAAAGCCAAAAAATCCTCAAACCTTTTCAGGCGTTCAGCCCACGGCGAGGACAATTCATTAGCATTTTCAGGCATTTCCATCGCGAGAATGGAGGCGCGGGTCGGAATCGAACCGACGATAGAGATTTTGCAGACCTCGGCCTTACCACTTGGCTACCGCGCCATTTTCCAAAACCCTGGAGAATCTGGATCAGAAACCAGCCTTTCAAGCTTTTTCCTTAGAATTTGAAAGACGTCCTACTCGATACTCCACGAATGGATGTCCCTAAAATAAGAACCGCGATTATCTTGTCTATTCCCGAGGTTCTCCCAATCTTTAGCCTGTGACAAATCCCCGCCATCTCCTGTTCATGCTAGCCTGCGGCCTGCTTTGCAGTGCAAGTCTCGGACAGGCTAACACGTACAGCTTTGATGCTGAAGACGCTGCTCGGGCCGTGACTAAGATCTTCGAACGAAGCTGCGCTGAATGCCATGACGGAACCTCACGTTCGCGAAGCAAAGGACGCTTCGGAACTGTCATGGATTTTGAAGCCATGCGCGAAGACCCAGATCTCTTGATCCCCGGGAATGCCGAGGAATCTGAAGTCTACCTTGTCATCATAGATCCAGACCCCGAGTTTGTAATGCCTCCTCCCGAAAGTGATTGTCCGCAACTCACGGAAATTGAGGCAAATCTCGTTAAATACTGGATCGATGAAGGAGCCCCGACCCCGCAAACGGCTCAAGTAAACCAAATCACTATGATCGTGGAGCCCGAAGATGTGGCAATTTCCAATAAATTAGCGAAGGCATTTGGCAGACTACATGTTATTGTAATTCACTTTCCGATCGCACTCATCTGGATAGCCTTTTTGGCAAGCATCTCCGAAAAATTAAGATTGCACTCAAACCCTCAAACCGTCATCTCGTGGTGCCTGTTTTTCGGTGGGCTAATTGCTGGTGTTTCAGTAGCTACTGGCTGGATCCACAGTGACGTATCTGGCTACTCTGACGAAAGTGTTTTCGACCACCGCTGGTCGGGCGTCGCTGTCGCGATCAGTGGAAACTGCGCCTGGCTACTCCACCGCTTACGCTGCTCTGCCGGAAGCCGCATCTTTGAAACTCTCTTTTGGATTTGTCTTCTAATGAGTGTGATTGCGGTGTCCATGGCAGGCCATACCGGAGGCAAACTGGTTTATGGAGATGAAACATTCTTCGACCTCCTCCGTTAACAATCCCCCCGAGCCCTGAAGACTTTTAAAATTTAAAACACCTCGTATGAACTCCCTGAAACGTGCTACCACCTGGGTGATGCTTGGCATCGCCTTACTCGCAAATACAACCCCTCATTCCACTCAGGCGCAGACGGAATTACAAGACGCGATGGATCAGATGCAAGATGCCTATCGTACTGTCGGTCGCGCCCTGCGAAAGCCCCAAGAAAACCTTTCAAAGCTCCTGGATGCGGCGCAAGCAATGCAGGAAGGCGCAATCAAATCAAAGGCCCTTGAGGTTGAAATCCCTCCGGGTACCCCAGACGAGCAGACGGACGAATATCAACTAAAATACCGCATCCTGATGAACGAGTCTCTACTAGCCCTCGTCCAGTTTGAACAAGCCCTCCTCAAAAATGACTTCGATGCAGCCAAAAAGGCCTTTGCGGCCGTAAAAGCATCCAAGGCCGACGGCCACGACGCATTCAAAGTCGACTGACCGGTCGCTAGAATGCACAGACGAAGTTTGCCTTCTCTGGATCTTTAAAAAATGCAGATCCAGCCACAAAAGTGTCCGCTCCGGCCTCCCGACACTGTAAGCCCGTTTTGCGGTCAACACCTCCATCGACCTCTAGACGGAAATCGAAACTGTTCGCGGCGCGCGCGTCCGAAATCTCCTTAATTTTGCTGAGCTGCTGCTCCTGAAATTTCTGCCCTCCAAAACCAGGCTGGACCGTCATAACCAAGACCAGGTCAACTTCCGAAAGGAATCTTGAAACCGCAGAGGCCGGTGTCTTCGGATTGAGAACGATGCCATTCTGACACCCCAGTGCGCGAATTTTCTCAAGCGTCGCGGCCACGTCGTAATCAGGTTCAACGTGGATTGAAATGAGATCCGCCCCCTGCTCCGCAAAGGCTTCCACATACAAGTCCGGACGAGACAACATTAGATGCGTATCAAAAAACAGCTCACACCCATGCTTCCGCAAATCTCCCAACATTTGAGGCCCGAAGGTGAGATTGGGCACGAAGTGACCATCCATAATGTCAAGATGGATCCACTCTGCACCCGAATCTGCTACAATCTGCGCACTGGAAATTAGGTCTGCGTGATCCCCAGCCAAAATGGATGGGGCAACGAGGGATTTTTGAGCCATCTCTAGATCAGAAAATCAAAAGCCCGCGAAAGCCAATACCTTTTCCTCCGATCAAATTTTGAAAGTTCCCCTTGCGCTTTTCCTGCGAGTCCTTCGAATACCGGAAAAACGCTCTCAGACTCATGCACCCAGCCCAAATTCGCCGAAGCATCCCGGACTACTTTGAATTGATTTACTCAAAAGAGGACATCTCCTACCGCTGCTTCCAGCTCGGGGGTGAGATTTCCCGTTGGGCGCAAGAAACTTACGAAGAAACGGGCGAGCAGATCCTGGGAGCCTGCATCCTGCGCGGTGGGGTCTTTTTCTTCTCAGACCTCCTCAAGCAGATTGCCTACACCATCGAGCCCACCTACTGCCGCACCCAGAGTTACTCATCGGAAAGCAATACTCAAAACGAAGACTTCAAGATCACCCTCAAGCCTGACAATGTAGCAGGACGCCACGTCCTACTCGTCGATGATATCTGCGACAGCGGCAAGACTCTCAAAAAAATGGTCGAATACTGCCAAGACGCCGGGGCCAAAGAAGTGCGAACCGCTGTCCTCATCCACCGCATTCATGAGGACTCGGTTTACAGCCCAGACTACATTGGATTCGATTACAAAGGCGCTGAGTGGTTTGCCGGCTACGGAATGGAAGATAAAAACCACCGGGCGAACTATCCTGAAGTCTACATCATCAAAGGAAATACCGTCTAGATTTTCCATTACTGCTGGCCCAAGCCCTCGCGACTGACGCGACCCGGTCTTCTCGCGCATGGCAGATTACGTGCTTCCGAGCGCCCACCATGGCAGAGACCGATACCCAGAGATCCGACTCCAAACCCCAACGCGTCCTTTACGGTCTAAACGACCGAATGCCGTGGAAACAAGCCATATTCGTCGGCCTACAACACCTCCTCGCGATGCTGGTCGGATGTGTCACCGCGCCCCTCATCGTAGCCCAAGCCCTCGATTTCAGTCCAGAAGAGCAAGCCTTCCTCGTTTCGATCTCCCTCTTCACCAGCGGACTCGGAACCCTTCTGCAGGTAAAAACCGTTGGCGTCGTTGGCAGCGGCCTGCTCACCGTTACCGGCACGAGCTTCGCCTTCATTTCGCCCCTCATCATCGCAGGGCAAAAAGGGGGCATTCCTCTCATGCTCGGCATGTCAATCATCAGTGCGCCGACGCAGATTATCCTGGCTCCCTTCCTTCCAAAATTAAAACGATATTTCTCCCCACTCGTATCCGGAGTGGTGGTCATCTTGATCGGCTTATCGCTGATACCGACCTCAATGTTCAACATTGGCCTTGGACTCCCCAACATGGCGGAAGACCAAGCGTGGATCGCCCTCCCAATGGCGATTTTTGTGGTCGCAGTTGTTCTTCTCATGAACGCCCTAGACAAACCCTGGGCGCGCATGGGCGCAATCCTTGCCGGCCTCATCGCGGGATACCTAGCTTGCCTGATTCTCGGGGCGATCTCACCTCCACCGATTGACACCAGAAACTGGCTAAATTTCCCAACGCCTCTCAAATATGGACTCGCATTCGACCTCCAGCTCCTGATCCCCTTCATCTTTATATTCATTGCCACTACAATGGAAAGTATCGGGGATCTGACTGCATCCTCCGACGTATCTGGAGAGCCGACAAACGGTCCCGTCTATTGGAAACGAATACGTGGCGGGGTCCTCTGCGACGGCATCAACTCGATGGTCGCAGGAATATTCGGGGCATTCCCCAATACTACATTTTCGCAAAATAACGGAGTCATTCAACTCACCGGGGTAGCCAGTCGGCAGTGTGGTTATGTGGCTGCGATAGCCTTAATCATCATGGGCCTCATTCCTCCAGTCGGTGCCATCTTTGCTGCGATGCCGAAGCCCGTAATGGGTGGCCTCACTCTGATACTCTTCGGTCTGATTTTCGCGGCCGGCGTTCGCATCTTACACAGCATTCAAATGGAGCATCGAGAGATTGTGATCCTCGCATTCTCGGTGGCAATGGGAGTGGGCGTGCAAACACAACCCGATGTTCTCAACACCTTGCCGGATACCCTCAAAACCCTCTTTTCATCGAGTGTATCAACCGGTGGTATCACTGCCCTAATCCTCAATATCTTGATGCCCCAGCCCAAAACAGTTCCCGTAATTGCCGAATCGAGCGCGACCGAATAAACATCATCCCGAATGCCTTCCCATAAACTCGTTTTCAACATCGGCTACCTAGTCACGGTAGATTCGCAAAGCCGAGTCCTCAACAACGCCTGGATCACGCATGCTGAAGGTTTTATCAAAGAGATCGGAACAGGGCCAACCCCAGACCGAGAATTTACCGAACGTGTCGACGCCCATGGCGGAATCCTCCTACCAGGACTCGTCAATACTCACCATCACTTCTACCAGTCGATGGCGCGAGCTTACACTCCAGGTAATAATCAACCCCTCCTCCCGTGGCTTGCCGCCATGAACAAACTCTGGGTCGGCCACTACACCAACGACGACCTGTACCTGGCCACCCAATACGCGCTAGCAGAGTTGATGCTCAGTGGGTGCACCACCGCCGCCGATCACCACTACATCGTCCCAGCAAATTCAATCGAGCACCACAATGCTCAATTTGAAGCAGCTTCCGAGATGGGCGTGCGTTTTCACTGCGGACGCGGAGCGATGGACAAACCATCACCCGAACTCATCTCCCCATGGCTCTGCCAAGGCTACGAGCAGATCATGGAAGACTGGGAGCGCCTCCTGAAGGACTACCACGACCCCAAGCCAGGCAGCATGTATCAAACTTTCCTGGCACCCACCGCCGTCACATCCTGCACCGAAACCCTGCTACGAGACGCCGCATCCCTGGCCAAAAAGCACCAAGTTCTCCTCCACACCCATTGCGGTGAAACGATTGCCGAAGACGAATACGCACTGCGCCATT
>JBCCBL010000151.1:0-6956 GCA_039034055.1 Verrucomicrobiota bacterium
CGCTTTACGTTTCGATCCTCTTCAAAATCATGAAAGCCAAAGGTACTCATGAAGACACCATTGAGCAGATGGTCCGACTCCTCAAAGAGCACCTCTATTCCGGCAAAGACCTTCAACTTGACGAGGAAAAACGGATCCGCGTCGACGACTGGGAGATGGACCCCGATGTCCAGGCCGAAGTCACCGGAATCTGGCACCAGGTCAGTACCGACAATCTCCAGGAAGTATCCGACTTCCCCGGCTACCAAGCAAACTTCCTAAAACTCTTTGGCTTCGGACTCGAAGGCGTCGACTACGAAGCCGACACCGAAGTCGACATCCCGATCCCAAGCATCGAGGACTAGTCGAAGCCACAACAAGCCCCCGGCAATCCCAAGATTCCCACACACCGCGCTCGGGCCATCCGGCTTGTCAACAAATTTGGCTCAGTCCCTTATTTAAGCCGGCCCAATCAAGAAAGCCAAGGCTTGTATGAGCTGGTGGATTTTCCATCAGGCAAAAAGCGATCAATACTCAACTTACCCCACCCACAAGGGTGTTATTCACGAGAAGCCTCAGGATTGATCCACTGAGGCTTTTTTTATTTGGAATAACTTCTGCAAAAAGTCCTTTGAAGAAGGTGCATTTCGAATCCTCTTTGTGATTCGCAGAGAGTCTTCATGAGAATCGGGAAACGAAAGATTTGGCACGGATGTACTTTTTTGTTGCAAACTTTCAGTAATTACTGAAAATATAAACAACTAAAGGGTTATTAAGATATGACAGAATTTGAAAAGGTCCGGAACGAGTTTATCTCCCAATGGGGTGTTTTGGGGAATTCATGGGGAATCAACCGCACGATGGCTCAAATCCATGCATATCTTATGACAAGCCCTCATCCGCTTTCTACACAAAACATCATGGATGAGTTGGAGATTAGTAGAGGTAACGCCAATACAAACCTTCGAGAACTTGTCAGCTGGGGTCTAGTTCGGACGACCACTTATAAAGGTGATCGAAAAGAATATTTTATAGCGGAAAAGGATGTTTGGAAAATGTTTTGCACAATCTCAAGCGAACGCCGCCGAAGAGAGATTACTCCTGCACTAGATCTTCTGCGAAGAAGCAAGGAAACAAAGACAAAGGCGAAGACGGAAGAAGAAATAGCATTCTATGAACAGATACAGAAATTGGAGGCCTTCGTTTCTGTGGCCGATTCGATTATGGAAAAAGTATCCAAATCTGAGCACAACAGACTCATGCCAAAGGTCCTCAAATTATGGTGAACTCTATTTAACCTAAATTTTCAAAATTTATCGAAAGTTCTATATTTATGATAAACAAAAAGATCATCATCGCTGGAGGAAGCGGGTTTATTGGTAGATCACTCACTAAATATCTCATTACTCATGGATTCACGGTGGTGATCCTGACCCGCAGCAGATGTAATGACTACAATCGAGTGAGACACATTTTCTGGGATGGAAAAACTCTGGGAGCATGGGCTTCTGAATTGGAAAATGCTTGTGGCATCATCAACTTAGCTGGCAGAAATGTGGACTGTCGTTATATTGAATCAAATCGACGCGACATTCTCGAATCTCGCCTAAACTCCGTCTATACTATCGGAGAAGCACTACGAAAGGCGATGAATCCGCCTCAAGTCTGGATACAAGCAGCAACCACTGCGATCCTTGGCGACGCTGGAGATGAAATATGCGACGAGTCCGCAATGCCTGGCAACGGATTTTCACCGGATGTAGCGCGCGCATGGGAAAAGGCATTCTTCGATGAGGAAGTCCTAGGTGTCCGGAAAGTTCTCTTTCGGATTAGTTTTGTCCTAGGCCGTGGTGGAGGAGCCCTGAGCCGCCTAAAACTAATGACAAAATACTTCCTCGGAGGAGCTGTAGGCAGCGGAAATCAATTCTACAGTTGGATTCACATCGCAGACCTTAATGAGATGTTTCGCTGGGCAATCGGACGGATTGAAATTAAAGGAACATACAACGCAACAGGCCTCCATGCGGTTCGAAACAACGAGTTTATGAGTGAACTCAGAGCTGCAATGAAACGTCCTTGGACGCCTCGATCACCTGCGTGGTTAGTGCGTCTTGGATGTTGGATATTACGCACCGAGCCCGAATTAGCACTCAGAGGCAGAAACTGTGTTCCTAAGAGATTTTTAGAAGCAGGATTTCGACATCAATTTCCCACACTCAAGGATGCCTTGAGCGATCTAATAACCTAAATTAGAAAACTAAATAACATGGAAATAACGATCATCACTATATATGCACTCTATTTTTGCATCAGCTTATCTATGACAATTTGGGTAGCACGCACTCTGCATAAAAACGGAAGGCTTTTCTTAATTGACGCCTTTCACGGCGATGAAGCGCGGGCCGATGCCGTGAACCATCTACTTGTCGTTGGATTCTACCTAATTAATATTGGTTTCGTGCTTATGTTCCTAAGATATGGAACCAAACCTGCAGATTTAGTAGGAGGAATTGAATACACTGCGACAAAACTCGGTATTGTAATGCTCGTTCTCGGCGCGATGCACTTCTTCAACATGTTCAACTTCGACAAGATGCGGAAGAAAGGTAAGCAAAAAGCGATACTAGCAGAAAAATGAAAACGATCACCCGCTTGATACTTGGTGCGACCCTACCAGTCTTACTCTATTGCTTAGGTTTTTTCGGAGTTATTCTAATCATTGAAGACAACAAATCAATCGATTCCGTGAGCGAGATTTTTATTATGATTCTAGCGAGTGGCTATATAATTATGGGAATCCCATCGATAGTCTATTCAGTTATTATGGAGTATCTATCACGCAAATATAGAAACAACACTCTTTGCATAGCAAGGTTTGGATCAATATTTGGCCTAATCTCAGGCTCTGTTGTAGCTCTATTCTCGGCTGAGTTCATAGTATTCATTTCGATGGGCATTCCTGGAGCCATAATCGGATTCATCATTCCATACATCCTAAAACCACTTCAGAGTTCGTTCAGTTAAGAAAGGATAACATTCGAGATCTTAGATAATAAGGATTCTAGCCTACACAAAATATATTTAGTCTTTAAATTTCGTGATCCTTGGTCCGACAAAAATGTGATAACGATGACACTTTTCATTGTGACGGAATCTGTGGCGCAAAACTATGGGTATCACACAGTCATTTTACTTTGATCTCGATTGTTCAGGCATATCGAGATCTCGCATGATCACAACAAGGACCAGTAAAAGATATTCAGCCATTCTATTTAGTTTATGTCAGTGTTTTAATCGTATCAATAATTTTATTACGGATTACCTCTTTGATGATTATCCTATCTTAAGGTCAAAATTATCGTAGAGTTTCGAGACCAATACTCTGTCCCTTATATCGATTCCGAAAGTAGGTCGTTCCCATTTCTACTACATTGAGAACACCTGCCCCATGGTCCTGGTGTTGTCGCCACGATAGCCATGGGCTTCTCTTGGTAGACTTTTGCTCAATTCGAGAGGCCCAATCAAATAGGTTCTTGTATACGTTAGTGAATACGTCGTTGTGCTCCGCAAATGAATTTATTACCGAATCTGCTTCGATGATCTTGTCGTAATGATACTGCGCCTTATTTGGAATCCCGTTATTCCCTTCGCGTATTTGGGTGTGGAGCGGAATCTCGAAATCGATCACCTTGACGATGTTTCTAGGTCTATACTCGAGCGCCAGCTTTGCGGTATACTGGAGTAAATTACAATTTATTGAACTAACATAGTTTGTCGCTTCTATGGCGGAAATCTTCATGTTGGCGATTTGCTGCATAGAATGTTGCAAATTTATAAATTAAAAGGCACGGATGGATAATTGGGACGAGATAAAGATCGCTTACATTGTGAGCGCGGAGGGTATTGTAGCAGCTGCTTCAGAGAGACTGGGCGTTCACCGTGCGACGGTAATCCGCCGCATCGACGCATGCGGGGAAGCAGCTCTTCAATGTTGCTAAGATCACAGAGGAACAATTTTGCGATGTGTCGCGTCGCATTCGAGGCAAGGGTTCGTATATTCGCGGTGAGTTGGTGTTTACGACTATCGATACCCTCGCACCAATAACATTACCGGCTGTGGCGAATTTCCATTGCGAGTACTCTCGGATAAAAACAATTTTTGTTTCGACCGAGCAACTGCTGACACTGACCTATGGCGAGACGCATCTGGCCTTGTGGCCTGGTCTAGAACCCGAAATCTTCAACACCATCTCCATCGAGTGCGAATTTCTACGTTTCGGCTTATTCGCGAGCGGCAAATACATCGAGCAGTATGGTGTTCCAAAAAGCATAAAAGATTTTAAGGACCATTACTTTGTATGTCATAATGACCAGTCGAAGTCCCATTTGCGCAAATGGGAACAGGAGAACATTCCTTCATCAAGAATCGCTTTAGCCGCCGGGACACCATCCATTTTGCACGAGGGTGTCCTCAATGGCATCGGAATTGGTTTCGTTGATTTGGTCGTTTCCAAAAGACATCCGAGCCTCGTTGATGTGCTCGCGCCAAAGAAAGACAGGTGGGAAGTGCCTCTCAGGTTGATCATCCATGAAGATGTCTATAATTCAGATAAGATTCAAGCATTCTTAAAGATGGTCGAAATGACACTCAATTTTTGGCCAGCAACCATATAAAACAGAATTCTTACCTCGGAAGAATTATTCAAGGTTTCGCTTCCAAAAACAGTGATTCGCTACGTCTCTCGGGCAGGCTTTATACAGAGCGTTTTACCCGACAAAGCCCCTTATGTAGCGCCATTCGGGTCAGTTTCAGAGCCCCTTTACCAAGGACTCCATTTATGGGAGATTCCTTCACTCATTTCTCAATCTTCAAAAAAGAACCAACATCGAGAATATTTTAACGATACATTCGTCACAGGTGTGATTCAGATCAATTGGTGAAAGAATCGATAAGCAGAACGCTGTTTGAATTTATATATTAAAGACTCTCTTCGGCATCTTCAATTATCGGCCCCAATCCAAAACAAGACGCAATACTACAAACATATAGCATACACACCCAAGAATGAATACATCATACCTATCCGGATTATTGCTCATTTGCAGCATAAGCACGACGACGATGGCTCAATACCTTCCGAAAAAGGATCAGCTCTCCGTGAGCACTGGATTCTCGAATACAACCTTCGACGAATTCTATTCGGGTCCTGGCGGGGAGACAGAAGGGCCGACCCCGGGAAACGAAGAGATCGAGCGCAATGTTTTCCGCACCTATTTGTACTATGGGATTGAGGACAACCTCGCCGTTGATTTCTCCTTTGCTATTGCGGATGTTCAAGCCTTTGAAGGGGTCCCAGATACGGTCGGCAATCAAACCGAGTTTGCCGACTTCACATTAGGATTAAATTGGCAGCCGTTCCTTGAAGCCACCTATGGCTTTGATCTCCTCACTCGGGTTGGCATCAATATTGAGGGCACTTATGAGACTGGAGCGTTGAGTGCTCCCGGAGATGGTGCAAATGGAATTGATTTAGGAGTCAAATTCGGACGCACCTTAACCGACTCTGGCATCCGTGGGGATGTTGCTTTAAACTATTATATTCGCGGAGAAGGCGTCCCAGATTCTTTTTCGATCAAAGTCGGCCCATCCATACCTTTACCTTACAATTTCAATCTAGATGCCGGTTTAATTTATTTCACATCCACCCAAGATGGATTGGATATTGGAGGTCCTGACTTCGGAACAAATCGTTTGAGCAATCCTTCTCCCTTGCGTGACCTCCCGCTCGTTGAAGAAGAAGGAACTGTCGGCGAGGTCGGACTGAGCCTATCATCGGGGCGCTACTATTGGCGTGCTTCGATTTCTCAGTTGTTCGATGGTAAAAACGTAGGCAAGGAACTTACTTTTGGAATTTCCCTATCTCTGTCGTTTGATGATGTATTCAACTAAATAGCAGAGGTTACCCCCCTAACTAGGTCGGTCACATGCGCTCCAGCAGTGACCGACCTAGTCCACTGGCTCTTGGCCTTTTCGACATTAATCCAGATAGAATTAGCATATGCAGACGGATAAAATATTTCGTCAAAGTCTGTGACGAATGACTCACGTGTTTATTCTACTATTTTTCTAAATTTCCAAAAATCTCGGAATAATCTCTATGTAGTCTTCTCAAAGCAGTCTCGTGTTCAGGCTCCCGAGAGATATATGGACTATTCAGCGATCGTCGAACAACACTATCAGAAACTCTATTATTTTGCGTATAGCCTCGCGAAGCAAGAGAGTGATGCTTGGGATTTGACCCAGTCCGCATATCTCAAACTCGCAAAAAAATCCTCTAAGATAAGAGAGCCTTCCAAGGTCAAGAGCTGGTTGTTTTCGACAGTGTATCGTGAGTTTCTCGACCAGAGGCGCAGAAGCCTTAAATTTCCCGAATGTGATTTAGAGAATAGTTACGCGATTCATTCGTCCAAATCTAATGAATCACAAAATAAGCTAGATTACGAAACCGCCATCGCCTTTATCATGGAACTTGATGAATCCCTGAGAGCACCCCTTACCTTGTTCTATGTGGAAAATAGCTCCTATCAGGAAATTTCTGAAATTTTGAAAACCCCAATCGGCACCGTCATGTCACGGCTCCATCGCGGAAAAATGCTACTGCACCGGAGAATTCACCAGTTTCAAACACGTGGAGAGCAGAAAGAAAACTAAAGACCTTACCGAGGGCCTCACCATGGAATTAGAGAAAGCAAAAGAAATCCTCAGCGCGTATCAACCTGATAATTACGACTCATCCGATACGCTAATGAAAGAGGCTCTTGCATTGGCCGAGACAGACACGGAACTTAAGAAATGGTTTGAAGATCAATTAGCCCTGGACGCGCAAATATTTAAAGCACTAAAAGGCATCCCGAAAATCAGTGAATCTGAGAGGGAAGCGCTCATGGGCAACTACCGGGATGTTCCAGATTCCAGA
>JBCCBL010000152.1:0-6954 GCA_039034055.1 Verrucomicrobiota bacterium
GCCGCCACCGCAATGCCCTGATCGTTGGTGCTGAAAAAATATCCTCGATTCTCGATTGGTCTGATCGAACCACCTGCGTGCTCTTCGGAGACGGAGCCGGAGCCGCGATTTTGTCCTGCAAAGAAGCCGGAGACTACGGAATCATCGACTCAATTTCACGCTCGGATGGAACCGATCCCAGCCTGTTGCAACAACCTGCGGGCGGTTCCGCGATACCGGCATCCATCGCCTCGATTGAATCGGGTTCGCACTTCCTCAAGATGCGGGGACGCGACCTTTTCAAAGTCGTCGTACGCGTTGTAAACATCCTTTGCCGAGAAATCTTGGAACGCAACGGCCTTAAGGCGCACCAAATCAAACTGATTGTTCCTCACCAAGCCAACGTCCGCATGATCGAAAGCATGGCGAAGCATCTAGAAATCCCGGCCGACAAGTTTTTTGTCAATCTCGACCGCTTTGGCAACACCTCGGCTGCTTCGGTTCCTATTGCACTTCGCGAAGCACTCGACAAAGGTCTTATTCAAACTGGAGATTACGTCTTGCTAGTAGCCTTTGGAGCTGGTTTGACCTGGTCTGCATCGCTCATCAAATGGCATTGATTCCTGCAAATATGAAACGCCTTTCTTCCAAAATCACACTTCTTTCTCTAGCGATCCTATTGATGAGTTCAGCCGTCCAGGCCGCCTGGTGGGATCCCTTCAACTGGTTTACCGATCAGGAAGAGGAACTCCTCAATCTCCGCCCGGCCTCCCTTGAGGAAGAGGCCGAAGCGAAAATTTTATTCGAAGACGGACAAGCAGCCCTTGCCGACGGAAATGAAGGTAGGGCCTTCCGACGTTTTAAAAAAATATCCGAAGACTACATCCGCACCATTCCAGCCCCAGACGCTTTGGTCGAAATGTCCCGAATTCAACAAAATCGAAAACAGTGGAATAAGGCCTTCGAAACCCTGCAAATCACCCTCCTGCGCTACCCAGATTACGAGGGCTTTCAAACCATTGTCGCCGAGCAATTTAAAATTGCCACTGCCCTCATGGACGGGGCCCGTGGGCGATTCCTCTGGATCATTCCAACCTTCAAAAACAGCAAAAAGGCACGGCAATATTTCGAAACTGTTGTCGCCAACGGCCCCTACTCAGACTACGCCCCACTTGCGTTGATGAATGTAGCGATCGTCTCCGACCGACGCAATGAGCCGGAATATGCGATTGATGCGCTGGATCGTATGATCAACATCTATCCCGACAACATGCTGGCAGCAGATGCATACTATCAGCTCGCAGAAGTCTATTCAGGCCTCGTGGAAGGCCCAGCCTACGATCAGGGCTCCACGCGTGAAGCCATCAGTTATTATGAAGACTTCCTGATCCTGTTTCCGGACAGCCCTCTCATTGGAGACGCAGAATCTGGTCTAGAAACCATGAAAGAGGTCTACGCGCGCTCAAAATATGATCTCGGGGAATTCTATTTCGTCTACCGACGCAACACCACCGCGGCGCTCACTTTCTACAACGAAGCCATCACTGTTGCACCCGATTCCGACTCGGCCGCCTCTGCCCAAGTGAGAGTTGACGCGATTAAAAACGGGGCTCGCCCCCCGCGCTTCCATTTCGGATTCGGCGATGTTTGGCGAAATATCCGCGGCCACGACCTCCTAGATGAATAAAGACCACAGGCAGCCCAGCGGTCGCCGCTTCGGTGTCCATTTAATTACTTGCTGCGCCATGCTCCTGAGCGCCTGTGCCCACTATCAGATGGGAACTCCCGAAAGTTCGGACGGGCCACGGTTTGAGTCTATCTATGTAGACTGGGTCGATAACAAAACTTTCGAAGCCGAACAGATCGTGCCCTACACTCAGGCCATTCGTGAGATAATTCTCGAATCAAGCGATTTCACGCTCTCTGGAAATCCGATCGAGGCGGACGCTGTTCTGAGTGTTTCGCTGTCCGAATTGGACCGACAACGACAAGCTGATCGCTCTGATGACACTGGATTAGCCCTCATCTACCGAAATGAAATGACCGTCTCCGTATCGCTCGAGGCAAATTCCGATGGTCGTGTCTTTCTAGACGAAAAAGTTTTCACGGTCAGCGCCGATGCGCTCGCATCTCAAGGATTGCAGGCATCCGAATACCAACAAACCCCGATCCTCGCACGGATGCTTGCTCAAAAAATCCTCGATACACTGATCGGGCTAAATTGGTGAGTCAGCCGCCTTCGGTTCCTGAGAGCACATTGCATTCAGCTTGAGTGCAAAAGGTAGATGACACCAAAAAGGCGGGATCAGGTTTGTCGAGAGTTGGTATTAGACGCGACCGCATTTCGCTTCCAACGCAGTGCATCCATGCGCACGATAATCGCTTCGACCAGAAAGCCCAAGAGGAGAAGAATCGAGCCACTCCAGGGTTCGAATTTGCCAAGCCAAATCAAGCCCCATCCCACACCGAGGACACTCGCGTTGCGCAAAATCGAAGCGGCACCCATGATCGTAGTGCGTCGATTCGCCATTGCCAGACCATGGAAATGATTCCTCAAGCCCACGATCAAAGGCACTGCACATAAGCCATAGTAGTTCTGCAGCGCCCAGTCCAAAGGCCGACCCGTCAAACCTTGCATATGCTCAAAAAACCAACCACCCACTGGAGACACCCCGACGAACAGCATCAACACCGTCAGCCCTACGATCAATTGGACCGCGAACGCTCGCGTCTCGCTCGGACGCTCCAGGGCGAAGGTCACATAGACATTCCGAAGCTGGTTGATCATCATTTGGAAAATCATAGCAAATCCAAATGCAACCGCGAGTGCTGCCAGGACTTCCTCGGTCCAGTCTGAAATAGCCTCTCGCTTCCCTGCCACCGTAACCAACTGATTGATGATTGGTCGCGAAAGGGTGAACATCATTGTCGTCAATGCCAGCGGCCAAAAAAAACACCAAATTTCTCGATACGAAATCCGCGCACTGCCGCCCGCCGGCAACTTCACCCGATTTCGAAGACACCAAAGACCCAAAATTACCGCAACCAGCTCTGGAAGCACACAGGAAATTCCAATCACCAAACGCGCTTCGAGGTCCCAAAATAGACCCACCGCCAACACTAGAATCAATGTCACAAGGCTCGCCCCCCGCAGGCCAGACACCCAACCGGTACGATGACACTGCATCAGAAGACCGGAGACAAAATTGACCAGTCCAGTCAGGAAAACCACCGGACTATACCACCTCAAATAATAGACAATGTCTCCCAATACCTGATCCGAAATAGTGAACAATCCACCAATCACACGCGTGCCCCACCCGGTCCATGCGAGGCTCCAAAAAACAACGCTCAACCCTGAACAGGTAATCAAGGCGAAAACTCCGACCGTATTCAGATCACGCTTACCCTTTATCAAGGTATTTGAAAGCTGCGGGAAAAAATTGACCGCGGACATGCACGGAAAGAACACCGAGCTAGCCAGGGTAAAAGTCGCGATCTGCCGGACCCCATCTGGGAAATTCAAGAGTGCGAAATTTTGAAAAAGACGGCCGGACAAAAATAAAACACTCACCACCGCCAAAGGTCCATAAAAGCGCCAAATCTCAGATGTATCCTTCCAGCCGTGCATGCAACGCATGCTTTCTGAGCATTTGCTAGTCCGATGTCAGTGATCGGAAAAACGGATGCAAAATTACTGATTTCAACGTGTTCTCTGCTTTCAGTAGTCTGGAATCTGGCCTAGTCTTCTCACCTCATGATCGATTTCACGCCTCCTCCCAAAACTCATGGAGCCTACTTATTCGACTGCGATGGCACCCTCGCCGACACCATGCCAATACACTACCAAGCCTGGGTCGAAGCAGTCAAAGCACAGGGGGTGGACATCGACTACAGCCCAGAACTCTTCTACAGCATGGCCGGCATGACCGCCCAAGATACCGTACGAGCGTTGAACCAAAAATTCGGCATTTCGCTCGACCATGAAGCCGTGGGTCAGGCTAAGAATGCACTCTACGCTCAACGGCTCCCAATAATCCGACCGATCACCGAGGTCGTAGCATTCTGCCAGTCCTGCTTGGACGCCGGGGCCCCAGTGGCCGTTGTCTCGGGGAGCAGCCGCACCGAAGTGACCAAGACCCTCGAGGCCATTGAACTAGCTGATAAGATCGAGACCCTAGTGTGCCAAGGCGAGACTTCGCGCGGTAAGCCGCACCCCGAGCCCTTCACCCACGCGGCGGATTTACTCAAAGTGGACTACCGAGACTGTCTCGTCCTTGAAGATTCCATTCCCTGTATCGAGGGCGTCCAATCTATCGGGATGTCTTCCATTCTTATCCCGAATCAAATGCTCAAATAATCGGCCTACTTGGCGGGCTCGCCGACGCCTAGCCGCCAATGTAAGACATCTCAACCTTGGGCTCCGTCTCTTGAATTCGTCCTGCCGAGCGAAGTTCAGAATAGCGATCATCCCGGGCACTCCAAATACCACAAATACGTGAAAACAATTCATCCTCCGACTCACCGGAACGTATCCATTTCTTAAAGTCATACCCAAAAGACGCAAAGAGGCAGGTGTATAATTTGCCATCGGCAGAAATGCGGGCCCGCGAACAATCTCCACAGAAGGGATCACTGATCGATGAGATGATGCCGATCTCCCCAGAGCCATCGTCATAAGCCCAACGCTTGGCGACTTCTCCGCGATAGGAGGGCGATACCGCTCGGAGCGGCCACTCATTCCGCAATGTCTGCAGGATCTCATGAGAGCTGAAGACCTTCTCGCGATTCCAATCGTTGGTCGACCCCACATCCATAAATTCGATGAATCGAAGCGTGACTCCGCGCGGCTTGAAATAGGCAGCCATCGGCAAAATCTCCTGCTCGTTTACCCCCTTCTCGACCACCATATTGACTTTGACCGGGACTCCGGCTTCTCCGGCAGAATCAATGCCTTCGAGGACTCGGCTTACCGAACCTCGCCCTCCACTCATCACACCGAAAACATCCTCACTCAAAGCATCCAAACTGACGTTTATTCGCGACAGTCCCGCACCTTTGAGCGCTCCGACGTGTTTCTTGAGTAACATCGCGTTGGTCGTGAGGGCGATTTCTTCAATTCCCGGAATAGCCCGGATCGCGGCAATCAACTCTGGCAATTTCGGGCGCAGCAACGGTTCCCCACCCGTCAGCCGAATTTTTGTGACCCCGGCCCGTGCAAACGCCCGGATGAGCACGAGAAGCTCGCGAAAATCCAGAAGCTCGCGACGTGGCAAAAAGGCAAAATCAGGACCAAACACATCAGCCGGCATGCAGTAAGTACAGCGCAAGTTGCAGCGATCAATCAGCGATATTCTCAGATCGCGAATCGGTCGGTTCCGGGTATCCCAAGGAGGTTGCGCAATCGCGTCCACGACTCATTGAAAACCATAATTGTCGGAGATTGGCAAATTTACTTCACGGAATTCTTTTCATGAACAAACCCGATTCGATTCACACCGATTAACCATTGATCCATGCGGATAATCGAGAATCATCGCAAAATGACGCCTAGCGATGCGCTCCAGAAAATCCTCGAAGACTTGCCTGAACCGAGTTCCGAAACTGTAGATCTCGGCAATGCATCGGGCCGCGTTCTACGCGAAGACATCTATGCGGATCGCCCCTTTCCAGCCTTTGATCGAGTCATGATGGATGGCATCGCCGTAAGAAGCTCGGGAATCGCCCGTGGAATCCAATCCTTTGAGGTGCTTGGACTAGCAGCAGCCGGCCGACCAGCTCAATCGCTCGAGCAACCTAAGGACTGCTGGCGGGTAAATACTGGAGCGGTGCTGCCACAGGGTGCAGATCAAATCATTCCTATCGAGCGAGTGGTTGAGATTACCGACCAGCGTGCGACGGTGGAAAACGGGATCAACGCAGCACCCTATGAATTTGTGCACCGCGAAGGTTCTGATTTCAAAAACGGAGATCGACTGATAGGCGCGGGAGCTGTCATCGGGTCAAAAGAAGTCGGAGTCCTCGCAAGCGTCGGCTCTGCTCACGTTACTGTCGCGAAACCTCCCGAGGTGATTCTAATCTCGACCGGAGACGAGTTGGTACCGGTTGATCAAATTCCAAAACGTCAACAAATCCGAAGATCCAACACCTGGGCGATGGAGTCAGCCTGCATGCGCCTCGGCATCCCAGCCACACAAATCCATATACCCGACGATCCCAAGGCCATCGAAGACACACTGACGCAACTTCTGCACGCAGATTCCTGGATCATTCTTTCCGGTGGGATCTCTAAAGGCACTCACGATTTCATCCCACAGACCTTACAAAAACTGGGAGCCCACCAGCGGTTTCAATGGGTAAAACAGCGGCCCGGGAAACCAATGGCTTTTTACAAATCACCGAGCGGCGCTCCTGTTTTTGCCCTTCCGGGTAATCCGATGTCGACGCTTTGTTGCTTTCACCGCTATGTGATCCCGGCGATACACATGAGCCTCGGTCAGACAACTTCCAGGATTCAAACCCTGCCGCTGGCCAGCGCATTCCATTTTGACAAACCGCTGGCTCTTTTCCTTCCAGTACAGCTCGCCGGGATAGTCAATACATCCGAGACGGCTCCGCAAACGCACATTTCTAGAGATCCCCATTTAGACGAGGCTTCAACGCGCGCAATCCCCAGGCCAACCAAAAACTCTGGGGATTTCGCATCGATTATGGAAACCGACGGTTTCCTTGAGCTGCCTGCCGAAACAAACGACTTTGCTGCGGGAGCGCGGTTCCGCTTCTATCCCTGGATTTAGGCCTGATGCGCATTACCGGAGGCAAAGCCCGCAGTATCGCAATCCAGTCGCCCAAGGGGTCCGCTACCCGACCGGCGACCGATCAGATGCGCGAACGTATATTTTCGAGCCTTGGAGATAGCGTCGAAGGTGCGCGTTGTCTGGATCTGTTTGCAGGCACCGGAGCTTACGGTCTAGA
>JBCCBL010000153.1:0-6879 GCA_039034055.1 Verrucomicrobiota bacterium
CCGTAGTAGTGACAGGGATGGCTGCATCGATGGGATCCATCCTGTTGTGCGGAGCCGACAAGGGAAGTCGACTGCTCTACCCAAGCTCCCGAGTTTTGATACACCAGCCTCTCATTGGGGGACGAATGGTCGCCGCAGCTTCAGACATCCATATCCAAGCACAAGAAATGGAAAAGCTGCGCGCTGAGCTGAATAAAATTTTGGCAGACTCATCGGGCCAACCCCTGGAGAAAATCGAGAAAGATACAGACCGTGATTTTTATCTTAATGCAAAGGAAGCCATAGAGTACGGCCTCGCGGACAAAATCATCGAGAAGATCTGAGTTCTTCAATGAAATCCAAGATTTCAACTGAGTGGTCGTCCCAGCTTCGATGTTTTCGACCGATTGCCTCTTTTTGAAGATGCGCAAAGTATTCTGAGTCGTCTAAGAGCCTTCGAATCCCCGCTGCAATCGCACCGCCAGACGGATTCTCGATGAGGTGGCACCCGCCGCCTTGGACAACCTCTCGTAGCGAACCGCATTCAGTGGTAACAACCGGCTTGCCCCACCTGAGGGCTTCGATGACGGGCAAGCCGAACCCTTCATAGAATGATGGGTAGGCTACAAAATCAGCCCGTTCATAGGCGGCCTCTACCTCGGAATCCGAAGTAGCCCCATGCCATTGAACCGGTAGCCCCGACTCCTGAAATCGCCGGACCGCAGAGGCGGCTTCAAGCCCAGTCTCGCGATTCTGGGCCCCAATCAGCTCGAGTTTGAAATCATAGCCTTGATGCCAAAGATGGGCGGCGGCGGAGAGAAGGCCCAAGTGGTTCTTCCGAGCTTCCAGAGTCGCTACACACAGGATTACAGGAATCTTCGAAAGTGGTTTGGGCTCACTCGCGCCCTGGGTAATTTCCGAGCCAAGGTAGACGACCCGGACCGGAGGACGCGACTCGTCAGGCAACGCAATCGTATTCCAAAACGCAATTAGATCTCTTTGAGAAGCTTCACTTACTGCGGCGATCCCATCGAGCTTTGAAAGGGATCGCATATACTCGGGGTATCGTTTCACGGTCTTACGAGCAGACCACTCGGGGAATTTCCACGCAATAGCATCGTGAAACACGGCGATTCGAATGCCCGGAGACTCTTTACTGGAGACAATTTCCTGGAATTGGCTGCTGACTTCCTGGCTTATGATTTCTGGAAAAATTACGAAATCAAAAGCATTCATCCCTTTCAGAAATCGCGTGCGCGGGCTCCGAAATGGTCGCTGGGATACTCCGATCAACCGCTGCCTAGTGGTCCATCGAGGCCGTCGCCGAGAACCGGGACGAAATGTTTCATTGGGAAATAGGCACTGACTTTCCTTTTTATTTAACGTACGCCAGGCATCCTGAAATGGATCGTAGGTCACCGGAGAGACCGTGCGGATCTGCTTTTGAATCGAAAGGGTCATATTCCGAGCTACGCGCTGAATACCCGTACTGCTGGTCGTGTGCGACGTATGCGATACATCGATATATCCGATTCTCTGATCCACCTTCGGCGTGGAACTACGTCATGAACCCTCGAGCTGCAAGGTTTAGTCTGTGATAAATTCCCCTAATTCGGGCATCTAATCTCAATTAAACCAGCCTCCCTAAGTGCACTAAAAACAAGCCCATATCGACTAGTCGGCAAGAACACTCTAAGAAATCAAATTTCAAAATAAGGGACGGACTTAAATCTATTGACAGATTTAAAGCGGATAACGACAGAATTCAGAGAGTCCAAGGCACAAAAAAGCCGACCCAGAGATTGGACCGGCTGATTGTCTTGGGGAATATACTGGATCTGAATTTAGACCGCTTCTTCGTCTGATTCGTCGGTGCGGATGCGGAACGCAGATTCAACGGGCAGGACGAATACTTTGCCGTCGCCAATCTTTCCAGTCTTTGCGGTGTCCAGGATCGCCTTGACGGCTTTGTCGAGGATGTCATCGCTCACCACAACTTCGACCATTACTTTTGGAAGGAAGTCTACGGTGTATTCGCTACCGCGGTATATTTCGGTGTGCCCCTTTTGTCTTCCGAAGCCTTTCACTTCGATTACGGTCATCCCCTCGATTCCGATGGTGGACAGAGCGTCCTTCACTTCTTCGAGTTTGAATGGTTTGATGATTGCTTTGATCAGTTTCATTTTCTTGGGCTTTCTGTGTCTCGTGGAGTGGTTATTAACGAGTGATATTGAATAATCATTTGTATTTCGGGGCAAGCGTTAATAGCCTAGTCACCCGTGTGACAATCCTTAGTAATGCGGCGGTTTCTCGCTCATGTTAAGTCGATTTTCAGATCCGCCTTCGAAAAGGTCGTTGAATCGTTTTTCGTAGAGCTGGACACGATCGGCGAGGGTGTCGATTCGTTTATTCAAGCGCATGATCTCCTGATCTTGCTCCTGAATGTGACGTTCGAGAAAGGCGATTCGAATCTCCAATTCTTGCTGGGCGTCAGATGAGTTCTCCATGTTCGAAAATAGAGATGATCAGGACCTAAAATGCAGCCAAAATAAAGCCCCAGACGGAATCACTCCGAATGGGGCTGCTGCGGAATTGTGAATTCGAAAATGCTACTGCTTTTTAGCCTGCAGGTTTAGAGAGACCTCAACATCGTTGCCGACGACCCCTTGTCCATATTCTAAGCCCCAATCGCGACGGTCAAACGTGGCCATTGCATCCCAGCCCATGATGACAGCTCCGTTGCGGCCTGGACCTTCACCCAAAAACTCGGCATCCAGGACCACCGGCTTGGTCATTCCAAGAATGGTGAGATCGCCGTGGATCTTGTATTTCATCTCGCCCGATTCCTCAAACTTAGTAGAAACGAACTTGGCCTCGGGAAACTCGGAGGTGTTGAAGAAGTCCTCATTTTGGAGGTGGCCATCTCGGCTGCCGTTGTTGGTATCAACTGTCGTCAGGTCGATAGTCGCGACCGCTTTGCTCTTATCGAGATGGTCTTTGTCGAAGTGGATTTCTCCAGAGAATCCTCCAAACGAGCCAGGGACTTTGGTGAAAAAGTGGCGAATTTTGAATGTGACGCCGGAGTGGACTGCATCGATTTTGTAAACGGCCACACCCGACTTGTGATCGTCGGCGTTGAGTGTCGTAGCGGTCAGCAGGAAAGCTCCAAGTAGGCTTGCTGAGATTTGTAATAGGTTTTTCATAATGATATATTATTTTCTGTATTAGAAACGGTATTCAACATAATCTAGAGATATCAATTGCAAACGGGCCTAGAAGAATTCTTTCAGGCGATCCGTCTTCCCTTCAGTCGCGAGGACGTAAACGAGTTCGTCTTGCTTCCACATCTTGTATCCGCGCCCACGGTCTTCTATAATTGAGGGCTGGCGAGTCGGTAGTTGAACTTCAAAGGCCTCTTCGGGGACCGTATATAGGTGCATGACGTCCAAGCCATCTCGGAAGCAAATCATCCCAACTGCGCTTCCGTTTACATCGATTGAGACACATCCCATGGGGGTATTTTCAGCAAGATTCGCGGGAATGTATTCCGGAGAGCTTATATTGTTTTCCTGAAAATAGGCTTTGAGGTCGTCCAAATCGTTAGATTCGAGTTCGAAGCCCGGAAACGTCTCATAGTGATCTGTCAGTTGTGCCAGGACTGCTGGGACGTGGGGCCCCGCTGCTCCGGGTTCGGCTCGGAATCCTCGCATCGAGAAAGGATCCGCCCACACGAAGAGAATGACAAATATGGCCGCGATGCTGATGGTTTCGGGCCTGAGCCAAAAACTGCGCTGAGTGGTCGCGACCCGTTCTTCCAAAATATTATCTATCTCTCGAGATGGGTGAAGCGCCGACGCTCGCATTCCAGCTAAAATCGTCGTCGGTAATTCTGAAGGGGGCTCGATTTCGGCTAGCTTGGCGCGAACCTCTGCGTCGAATCGGGAGTCTTCATCAAACCACCGCGCAAGTTCAGAGTCCCTCTCAACGATGGATAGGGCCTCTTGGAAAATGGGATCATTATCGTCGTCAGTACCTGGTCGGTAAGACTGGAGGGTGAATTTGGCTTCTTGGCTATTCATAACTCTGCAATTTCTGTAATTTTGAGCGTCGTTAGCGGGTTTGTGCGTCCCTATGCGGGTTCTTCAGATGCTGCGATTAGGTTTTGTTTAAGCTGGGTCTTGCCTCGTGATATTCGCGACATGACAGTGCCAATGGGCACCGACAAAATCTGAGCAATCTCTTTGTATGAGTGGTTGTTCAAGTAGAACAAAGAAAGTGGGGTTCGGTAGATCTCGTCGACAGACTGCAGAGCCTCGACTGCTGTGTTGGCGTCCGTGCGGCGAATCATCTCGGGTTGAATGACAGGGCCCGCACGCTCGAGTAGGTCTTCTTCGGTGTTTTCCATGCGATCAGACTTTCGTTTCAATCTCAAAAATTCCCGGTAAAGGGTAGTGAACAACCAAGACTTCACCTTAGCTCGATCTCGGAGCTGGTCCCCTTTTTCTGCATAAATGAAGAAGGTTTGCTGGGTCAGGTCCCCCGCACCATCCTCATTTTTCGCCAAGCTGTGCGCAAAGCGGTAAAGGGGTTTGTAATATTCGGAGACGATTTCGTCGAAGGTCACGGTGTCTATCTTGGGATTACTAATACGGTTGTGATCGCTGGGTGCGAGTGCGGAGACGCGGCTTTATTCCCAAATCGAGGCGCAAAATACACTCGGGGAACAGGAAACGGGATGAGTTCAAGAGAGCCCACTCACTGGGCGACTTAATAGGAAATGAGTATTATCAAAACAAAAACTCTAATATTTAGCGCTCTAACGGCTTTTATTTTAGGATTAACCGTGAGCGGGAAAGTCCCGACTCTGCGGATTCTCAATTGGAGTGAATATATAGATTTCGATATTGATGATAACAATGAGTTAACGTTGGCCGAAAAATCGCCTACCTTGCGGGAGTTCCAAGAGGCATTCCAGTGCAGGATTGACTATACCGAATTCGAGACGGAAACCGAAGCCATACGTTTGCTCGCGCAGACACCCGGGTACTATGATTTGATCATCATCGATAGTTCCTCGGCAGAGAATTTGATTGATGCCCAGTTAGCATCGGTGCCAGACACGCGCAAAATCCCTAATTTCAGATATATTGATCCGGTCTTGGTAGATACGTTCAAGAGCGGCGGGATCCCTTATCTCTACGGAAGTACCGGCATTCTCTATCGGAAAGACTTTTATACAAACGGGATCCATTCTTGGAAACAGTTTTTCGACCCAGAAAATCCCCACATGGTCAGTGTACTCGCCGAGCCAAAATCAGCATTTTCGCAGGCTTTGGTTGCTTTGGGAGCGGATCCCATCAACCCCACAGAACACGACATACGCTCTGCCGCGAAATTTATAAAGCATTCGACAGACGCTGAACGCATACGGTTTGTAACCTCTGACATTGAGCTGATTCAGGACTCAATTCTGAACGGTGAGCTGGGTGCCGCAGTGATTTATTCAGGAGATGCTCTTTCGGTTATCGAAGAGAACACCCATGTCGCTTTTGTGCATCCTGAAGAAGGTTTCGAAATTTTCATGGATTGCCTGCTTACCGTGAAGGGTGGATCGAATCCGAGACTCGCCCACGCTTTCATCAACTACGTTTTAAGCCCCGAAATCCATGCGCGCTTAGCGAAGGAACTCTTTTACGCCAGTCCCAATGCCGCTAGTTTGAAGCTGCTCGAAACCACCGCTCCTGAGCAGCTCAACAATCCAGCCATCTATCCCAGCAATGCGCTGCGAGCCAAGGGCTACCCACTCAAACTGGACCACAGCTTGGTAGATCGCTTAGGCAAGATCCTATTTAATTTATGACTTGAGGGCTTTGCATCTTTAATGCCCGAACGTATGAACTCGCTTAGAAAGAAATGGTTGATAACCGTGATCCCTCTGCTAGCGGGATCCTTTTGCATCATTGGAATCCTTGTTTATCTTGAGATTGAGGCGATACGTGACCGCCTAGAAAGTTTTGACGCGAAACTAGCTTCAGAAACGGACACGATTGACTCGACGAGAGAAAAAGTGTCGGAGGGTTTCCGAGAGTCTATCATCGAAGCGAATGAGGTCTGGCTCAGCCGGTCTGCCGAGGCATTGAATGCCCAAATCGACTCGATCCGTCGCAGCGCGCGCCTATGCCTGAAAAACGGTATCATCGCGCGGTTTATTCAAGGAGACGCGGGTCTCCGGCGCTACTCAGTGGCGGAACTCTACTCTTATTTGGATGATATGATCGAGACCCACCGTCTCTCGGAGATCGTGATCGTCGACTCGAATGGGATTGAACTCGCGCGCCGAGGGGAATTCATCGTGCCTGCCGGAGGGGATCCAATTTGGGACGGGTATGAATTGCCAAATTCCAGCTCAGACGAAAGCCAGCAGTCCTGGTTTCTCAAAACCCTTCAAGAGGATGATTCAGGACCCGTTCACTTCGATGTTTATCCGGACCCCAATGAAGAGCAGGAGCGCTTCGTCCTATCAGTCTCCTATGAACTTCGCTATGACTCCGGGCGTTTCGTCGAAAGAGGCCGTCCCGCACTTGGGTATCTACAATTCAAGATTCCAATCGAGCGTTTGCTGTCGTTCCTTCCAGACAAAAACGCTTTTGGCGTAGCGCTCCAGATCAAAGACGCGCGATCGGGACAGATCGTTTACGGAGGGGCCGAACAATCGACGACGGACACAACAGGCAGCGTTGTGCGAGAAACCCCCGTAATCGCCGGGCTACTGGGTATCCGTAGCCTGATATCAACCAAACTTCTGGATTCAAAACTCAATCAGATATACGAACTAAGCCATGGGCTCAACCGCCTTTCCAACGCTCACGCTGAATTTTATAGTGAATTTGATCAGGCAAA
>JBCCBL010000154.1:0-6837 GCA_039034055.1 Verrucomicrobiota bacterium
CCCGATTTCACTTTCTAGAGCCTTTTCCTGAAAAATCGTTTCCACGGTTCGTATTCTTTATTCACTACGAAGGGCTGATCCCGAATCCTGACTTGGCTAACTGTCAGGAATTTTCGCTTTCAGTAGCGACACACGCTGCAGATAGGGATGTATGTTCTCCGGCTGTAAGTCTTATATCAAAAGCTCTCTGCTGGGCACAACACGTGCTTTCCGGCGTCCCAAATTGTTTTCAAGCTCAGCTCAAACTCTCACTCCGCTTCCTGTATAGAATGAATACTCAAATCTTTGTATTGGCAATCGCCGGCTCGTGCCTGTGTGCCACCTCGCTCCTTGGGGTGGACAAGTTTAAACCAGGATGGTTCGACGATGTATCAGACCAACGCCTCCCTGAAATCCTCCGAGTAGTCACCTTCGGAACCCTCGAAGCAGATTTCGGCGACCTGGACAATGACGGCGACCCGGATATTGTTCTGGCTAATGATGGCAAAGAACCGCTCGTGGTGCTCTGGAATGATAATGGTTGGTTTTTAGAAAAAAAGCTCATCAATCTTCCTGGGCGAGTTTCCGCCGACGTCGACTTCGGGGATGTCGACAACGATGGCGATCTCGACCTGGTCGTCGGAATGGCAGACTTCTTCGGAGCCCAAAACCGCCTATTCCTCAACAACGGAGATAGGACTTTTACCGACGTCACAGACACCAACATGCCTCGATATGTCGACAACACCCGCGACACAGACTTCGTCGACGTGGATCACGATGGCGACCTAGATATTGTCGTCGGTAATGTCGTTATCATGACCACCAACGAGAAGTGGCAAAATATGGTCTACATAAACGATGGTACTGGTGTTTTCACTGATGAAACCCTCACTGCCGAAGGTGAGGCCTACCGTTTCCCAGTAGACAAATCGAGTACCCGTTCAATGCTTCCAATGGACGTCGATACTGACGGCTATATCGATTTCGTTCTCGCAAACCGGTTCGATTCACCGCTGTGGGGACAGGGTTACGACGGCCCGAAAGACAAGGTATGGATCAACGATGGAAACGGTTTCTTTACCGACGAATCCTTCCGCTTGCCAGACGAAGAAAACAGTGGTCGTGACGTCAATAAAGGAGATATCGACGGGGATGGTGATGAGGACCTGATCGTCGGTAACGCTATTGGCAGCACGGAACTCTATTCGGGGGGTGGACAGCAAAACCGCGTATTGATCAACGACGGAAATGGCTATTTTACCGACGAAACCCTCACTGCCGAGGGCGAACGCTACCGCTTCCCTGTTCTCGAGAACCTCACCAAAAGTGTCGACCTGGTCGATATCGACTTGGATGGAGACCTAGATGTCCTCACCGCCAACTCGCGCGGCGAAAATGGCTTCCTCGCACCCCAGCCTGGCCAGCAGAATCGAATCTATATCAATGATGGGAGCGGCTTCTTTAACGAAGAATCAGTCGTCTCGGCGGACCAACGCTTACGCTTCCCAGCCCGCTTCGACAACTGCTACGACCTTGACCTCGCAGATGTTGACGGCGATGGAGATCTCGATGTTTTCCTTGGAATCCGCGAAGAAACCTGTCGCCTGCTGATTAATCGGACTCTCGACGAACTCGGCTTCTAAGGATATCAGGATATCACTGGAATGGTAACCGGGGTTCACGCTTGAAATCCGAAAGCCATCCTGTTTTTGGTGTATGTCTCTAATTCGGTAGCACCCTTTCGGATACATATGCGCTCACTTTTTCATATCGGCCTCGCGAAAGCCGGATCAACTTATCTGCAAAAATGGTGGGAAGCGCACCCCGGTGTTCTCATGTATCAGAACCTGTTCCCGATCGTCAAAAGAGGGAAATGGCAACTGGAAGGCTCACCGAAACTCACAGTATTGAGTGATGAACGATTCAGCTCCTATATCAAACATGAAGCCAATTGGAGTAAGCGCGTCGATCCCACCTTTGACATACAAGCTTATCAACAGACTACACGGGATTTCTTATTCGCCCTCAATCCCCATGCGGACATCCTCTTAATCACGCGAGCGCCCTCCGTGAAACTCCTAAAATCCATCTACTCTCAGCATGTTAAAACTGGAGGTGAGATGGATTTTGACGATTTCTTCGAAATGATGATGCCTGTTTTGAAACGCGCATTCGACTACGCAGCGATATACGATCTATATCTTGAAAAGTTCCCCGCGGAGAAGATTATCGTCCTCCCACTCGAGTGGATGAGCGACGACCAAGAAGCATTTTTGACCTTTCTCGAAAAGTCATTCGGGCTCAGACACTATCGCTTACCCCCGTCCAAGGTAAACACTTCAGTGAGCGACGAAGAGATGTTTGCCTACCCAAGGCTGAATCGAATCGTTTCGAAATATCTTAAGTTTACTCAAAAGATAGCAGGTTATCGACTACTGCTCGTCTACATCAAGTTCCTAAGTAGCAATGCGTTAAAGGGCGCTTCTAAGTCATACAGTAAGAGGCGCTCTGAAAAGTTCCAGAGCTATTTCTCTAATGCCGAGACCTATGTTAATGCGATTCGGAGTAATCATGAGGTCCTGAATTACAGCCCTCAATTCGAAAAATATAAATCCGCATACATCGCTTAAAGATTTTCTCCCTCTAGAGCACATTGTATGTGCCTCTCGGTCTGTATTAAATTTCAAATACCTATCTCGGTTCGTTTGAAGATGGCACTATCGCCTTTTATATCAAAAATATTGATACTTAAACAGATAAGGGAAACTGACGGCACTCACCAGGAATTTCGTTGAAGCCTTCATCGCTTGTTTCCATTCATCATCCGGCTTTATAGCAATGCTACCCTTTTTGAATCGGAACGGATTTCCGGCTACCGTGAAGGCCTTCTCCAAAAAAGCTTCATTTGCTCCGCTGAAAAAGCTCAGATCGGGTTCGTTGAGACCGAAATCGCTCCAAGCTGCGCAAATCGCTGTTTGAGGGTCCTGCACTAAGTCTTCGTAACGCATTAAATGATAGGACTCCAGGACATCAGCCTTAAAGGTCTCCATCAATCGATTTGCAGCACACCAATGAAGCGAACTGGTAACCGGATTAAAACGCGGCATATCTTTACTTTCCCAATGGATCTCTGGCCGCTTCCGCTTGCGCTGCCAAGAATGGGCAGTCGCACGCGGATCCCTCACGATATGCAAAATCTTCATATCAAACTTTCCAGATGCTAGGAGTAAGTGGGCGTAGCACGGATGCTTAGAAGAATCTATGAGGATCTCCGAATCCGAGACTTCAGCAATAGAATGGTACAGTTTGAAAAGGGTTTCCGAAAAGTCTCTCACCGCCCGGGAAAATTCCGGAGCTTGAGCAGCCAATTTTCTCAACTTTGGAATCGCGCGCAATCGATCTACGGTAGAGCGCAGGCGATCTACTTGGTCGAGGTCAACCCCGTCAAATCCGCCGTATGCTTTTTCGATGACAGCTCGCCAAAACGGACACTCACGAAATGGCACCGAATCACTCACCCATTGATTTTCCCTAAAAGCTCGCTGCCAGATATGCCTGACTTCTCCCAAAGAAACCGTTCCGGGGATTTCTCCCAAGACACGATCCAGCATCGTGCTGCCGCTGCGACCGTAACCTCCGATAAACACAATGGTTGGTTTCCCCGAATTACTCATTTCCAAACATTGCTGAAGATGAATCTCTCAATGATATAAACACTGCCATGATCAAAGCAGTACGGGCCATCCAAAATAGGAGAAGCATCCACCATCAAATGATCGGTCTCGTCAATTTCTACCAGAACTCTAGAGCCATGAAGAGTCGGCTGTTTGCCCAATCTCTCGGTATTAATTTCCGAAATTCCAGGAAGGACGTGATAGGCAATCTGTTTAGCAAGCTTCTCTCGGCTCGTATCTGTATCAGAAAAATAATAATCTTTTAAGTGTTTCGGAAAGGCCTCCATTGCCGCATCATTTGGAACGAGCAGGACCGCATGATCCAGGCCTTCAATGCTCTGCCAAAAGTCCAGGCCTTCCATTACCTCGAAAAACTTTCGAGTTCCATCGATCTCATTCAGCACTGTTTTGAGGCACGAGCCCCGCACAGCGCAGACGGCAATGAAATACAGTAAAAGGAACGTTATAACCTGATGAACTCTGACCATTTCCTAAGAAAGTAAGTACTCGGTATTATCGAACCAACTTTTGAAGCGGCTTTCAATCGTTTCAATCTCCTCTGATGTCAGCCGATCACGCCATGTCTCAGAGGCTCCTAAGGCGTTCGAGATATGGCCCGGACGTAGGAGTGTTTTCGAATCATAGGGATTCGCTTTTTGCCTCAGCTTTATCCAGAGGTTTTCCGAAAACCCGAGTTTGAGGAGCCATTGTTTCACCGGGAATCTTCGGTTTATATGCCATATCAGATGAAAAATTTGCTTTTTCAGGCTCTTAGACTCTCCGTCAGCAACCTTTTTCATCGACTCGATACTGCACGCCTCCACGACTCGATCTACCATTCCAGGATCGGATTTCAACTTCATAAAATCCGCCAGTTGCTTCACAGCCGTTTTCGGATCCACTGTAAAATCTTCATAGCGCTGCAGGATACAATTGGGTAGACCGCGCATCCAAAAAAACATTTCAACCGAGCCATCTAGGATGTCGATCAATCGTTGACCATCTGCGCCAAACTGGCGCTTGATGCTCACAGCCGCATCTCGAATATCTCGATAGGTGTAAGTCGTTAATACTTTTTCTGGAGCAATTTCGTGTTTTCTGGAATCAAACATAGCATGGGTCTTCACGATATGGAAAGCACCTGGGTCATTAGCCCATTTGGATAACTCCTCCACTCTCATCTCCATTTCATCATCAGGTAAAAACCCCTGAATTTCGACACGCTCGCTTATCTCCAATAAACGGCAGACCGCGTTGAATTGCCAGGTAGAGCCCGAGCGCTTCATTCCACTACAAATTACTAGCATCGTCGTTTCCCAGTTAGCATTAAAATTTCGTATGATAAGATTCAGATGGGAGATCTCGACCTACTTCGTAAGTATCGACGCCGGCCATTTTTATTATTTCAAATATCTTCTTTTCAGTATCGGGATCCATGCGCTTCCTCCATCCCGCAATGAAACTCGACTGAGTATGCTCCTGCACTGTTTGCAGTCGCTCATCCGCCGTCGATGCTGAGGGCGCATCCGTTGCTTTGATTATGCGATCGATTCCAGAGAGTTCACAATACTCCGAAACGAAGCGAATCCCTTTTTCAATCTCGCCACGCAGGGCTTCATAGCTGAGGACCAAAACATGGTCTCGATATGCTGGCAATTCCTTGACAGGGACGAGCTGTTCGAGAGCCCATTCTGCTGCAAATAATTGGATCCGATTCCCACCTCTCAGAATGTCCTGAAAATAGTCATACTGAGTACTATCGAGATGCGTAGAACAAAAGGATTCATTAGCCAGGATCATGGACAATTCTGGCTCATATTTTTTCTCCATCGAGAGAATTGTCGGGCACGGATGGCGAAGTAGAAGAAACGTGTGGTAAAGATGCGCCTTTTCGTAGAAATACTTAATCGCTGGATTGGCGTGGATGACCTTCCAAAGGGTGCGGTTTGTCTTCAAATGATAGCCCGGGGCCATCGGATTATATGCACTTGCCAAGCGGGTGAGTGCAGGCTCGGTCATGTAACGGTCTACGTATGGCCGCATTTCGACGGGGAATGCATGAAGGCGATGGCCTTCTTCGATGCGAGTAAAATCAGGGGCATCCGCCAAAACACTACGATTCGCATATTTCGGCCCAAATGGCTCGTTCAAAGTACGGAGTTTCGGCTCGGCACCCATGCTTTCCATTAGCCAAGTCGAACCGCTTCGCCGCGAAGATAGCATCAAAATATCCTTCTTATCCCCCTGACAGTGACTTGGGAGCGCTGTCAACACTGACCTCAAGCCTTCTCGGACGAAATGGTTGCTCCGGATAAAAGACTTTTGGGGAACGACCACTTTCATTGTGAAATGATGATTGGGGTTTTTGAGAGTGCGAGTGATGCACCCTCTACAGGATGGGAGGATTTATCTAACTCCCAGCTGGTATTAATGGTGGTAACCTTGAGACCATCCGGTAATTGAGAGATCGGGATGGCTTGATTCTCAGATTCGCTCCATGCGACAAATGCATCCGAACGCCCATCGCTGTATTCAATTTGATAGACAAAAGTATCCTTATCCGCGTGCCGCATGCGACTCACTTTTGTAAAATCCTTCAAGAATGGGCTAATCTGCTGCAAAGCGTAAAATGCGGGTCGTGGATTCAAGCTGTGATCAACCAGCCCACCGATCATCCAATTCTTGTCGACCGGTGTCTCTACTCCATGAGGTCGGTCCCTCATCATGAGTAGGATATTTCTTTTCAAACCCTGCTCAGCACCTATCACCAGTTTTTTCACCATCAAGCGTGCTTGCTCCGCCCGGAACCAAGTTGCCTCCTTAGATTTTTTGCCGATGCGCCCTTTAACAGCTCGATAAATCTTTTCTTCGGGATAGGGTGGATCTACGTGAACGGAAGGTGTAAAGAGCCAAGGAGTCGTCAAGGTATCACCCGCCCAGATCTCTTTCTTTACGGCCTCAACCGGTCCAAGCTCTTTGTATAGCCACGACATAATTCCGGGTAGCCCGCGATAGTCTCGGTTGTAGTGAATTTCTATGACATCATAGTAGTCGGTAAAAGTGAGAGACTTGCGCATAAACAACAGCCCTTTCTGAGCAAGCTTGCTTTTTTTACGCAGCTTTTCCTGAAGCTGGCGGGGTGTCGGGTTATCATCAAACGCATCGCTGAAATTTAGACCGG
>JBCCBL010000155.1:0-6817 GCA_039034055.1 Verrucomicrobiota bacterium
CCTGAAACGAGCCCATCAACTTCACCCAGCTCCAGCATCATGGTCCCCAAGACCACGGTATCCTCAAGCCCCTCTCGGGCCCGTTCCTCGGACAAGCCCTTATGTCCCCGACGCTCCAAAAGTGGTGCCAAATAATTTTCCCGGACTGCCTCCGGATCGATCACGGTGAGGGATTCAGGCAACTTCACTCCCGCAGCTTCGGCAATCCGGGAGACGCGCTCTGGGTTGCCAAGTAAGATGCATTGAGCCACCCCGCGGAGCACACACGCGACCGCCGCCTCAATCGTTCGAGGCTCCTCGCCTTCCGGAAGGACAATTTTTCGCGGATTTTCCCGGGCCATTTTACTGACCATGTGGCGAAACGCCGCCGGAGACATCCGGGTCTTAATATGCTGAGATACCCGCTTGCGGAACCAATCACTACTGAGGCTCCGTGCTACAAAATCCACGACACGCTCCAACCGTCGAAAATCATCTATGGGCACCTCTGGAGACACGCTCGCCAGAGTAGATGCTGTCCTGAAACTATCGGTACGGACGCGCAGCACCGGCAGTCCCGTCGATTTAAAACCATGTTCGCAGAGGTCCAAGGTTCTCTGATCTAACTCCATAGTTCCCGTCAATACGAGGCCAGCAATAGCTACACGATTGATCGCGGCCAGTGCAACCGCCAGGATAATATCGTGGCGATCCCCCGGAGATACAATCAAGGCTCCGGGGCTGATTGAGCTGAGCACATTGGGTAAGTTGCGCGCCGTCACCGCGATCGATACGACACGACGCCTCTTCAAATCACCCTCGTGAAGGATATCTGCTCGCAATTCTGAGGCTATATCGATCATCCGAATGGATCGGAGCGCCGGGTTATCGGGGATGCATCCCAAAAAGGCGATTTTATCTCGATTCAGCAATGCGCATCGCTCGCGGATTTGCTCAGCTTCGGACTCGCTCAATTCGAGAATCTCAAGCTCGTTGATTCCGGTAATTGCTGCCCTCTCGGTCAAAACCGGGATACCTTCAGATTGCGATTGGCGGGCATCATTGTATTCCTCAAATTTGACGCGATTGGCGATGCAGGCTGCGACATTCGAATCTTCGCTCGAAGTTCCGTAGGTAGTCGCGGAGACCTCTATATTCTTCTCAAATTTCTCATAGGCTCCCTGCTGGTGACGTCCAACGATGATGACATCCGCGCCCAGTGTTTTCGCCACATAGCGATTCAAGCGACCTTTGAAAGACTGTGCTACCTCCGGTAGTAGCCCCTCGACTACAACGACATCCGCTCGCCCCTCAAGCGACTCGACCATCGCTACCACGCGCTCCATCAGATCATCCACGGCGTCCCGACGTAGATAATCCTCCGCGTCGTCGATGGAAATCGGCTCTGGGGGACGGATTCCGAAAAGCCTTTCGGCAAATTCGATCGAAGAGTCGGGGTTATGGCTATCAACTGGGCGCTGGCTAATCGGCTTACAAAAAGCCACGCGGACTCCCTGGCGGTCCAAGCACCGTGCCAGGCCCAGAGAAACCGTGGTCAGCCCGGCATTCAGGTTCGATGAGCAAAGAAAGAAAATATGCATTTTATAATTTCTATATGATTTTAAAGGTCTGTTGCGCGATCATGAGTTCTTCATTTGTCGGTATCACCCACACTTCACAACGGCTACGATCCGTGCTTAGGCAACACGCAAGCCCCCGGGGCGCTTCTTCATTCAATGCCTGAGAAATCTCGATACCCATGACCTGCAAATGCTTTACAATATGGGATCGGATTTGCCGCGCATTTTCACCAATACCTCCCGTGAACACCAATGCATCCAAACGTTCCAATGCCACGGCCATTTCCATTGCCGATTTAGCGGCTCGATAGCAGAATACATCAATTGCTCGCTTGGCACCCTCGTCACCGATCTCAGCGGCTTCCAAAAGGGTGCGCATATCGTTACTCGAACCTGAGAGGCCTAGGAGGCCTGACTCTTTGTTCAAGATTTTCGATACATCCGAAAATTGCATTCCCATCTGCTCATTCATAAAACGTGGTAAGTCCGGATCAACATTGCCCGAGCGGGTTCCCATCACCATTCCCTCAAGAGGCGACAATCCCATCGTAGTGTCCAAGCTCTTCCCGTCTTGTATGGCACAGGCACTACACCCGTTTCCAAGATGTAAGGTGACTAAGCCGAGATCATTGAGCGAGCATTGCTTCTCTTTCGAAACCGCCTGAGCCACATATTGGTGGCTGGTACCATGAAATCCATAACGCCGGATTGCCGACTCCTCATAGAAACGGTAGGGAATGGCATACAGGTAAGCTCGCTGAGGAAGCGTCTGATGAAAAGCGGTATCGAAGACTGCTACTTGAGGCAGCTCGGGCCTCGAATCTTGCACCGCGCGAATGCCCAGCAGGTTTACCGGATTGTGTAGCGGCGCGAGCGTACTGCAGGCCTGAATCGACTCCAGGACATCCTGAGAGATTTTTGCCGCTTCGGAAAAAGCCTCCCCTCCGTGAACGACACGATGCCCCACCGCCACCACCTCGGCTTGGTCAGATAGCCAAATATCCAGCTCCCTCAGGATAAAATTGATCGCAACCGAATGATCCGCCCTTCCCAAAGCGATGTCCTCCTCAGTCTCCGAAACCTGGAGACGTAAACGGGCCTCCTCGCTACCCAGACGTTCGGCAAGGCCCGAAAGGAATGTCTCCCCGGAGTCCGGCTCGATCACTGCGACCTTGATCGAGGAGCTACCGCAGTTTATGACAAGGATGGCAGGTTTCATAAAGTTGGTTCAGAGTGAGGTTTGATCCGTATTCATTAGCAAACCGAAATGCAATAGGATGCCACAAGCCCACCTTCAGAAAACCTCACTATAAGATGGTGTAATCCTAAATTAAACGATCTTGATTCCCCGCAGTTGAGTCAAATTTGCGGATTCCCTTTGACCTATCTCTCGCTCCAGTTTGCATACGCGGATGATCGCTTGGTTTGACCCTGCAGAGACTTTGGCTGAGAAAATTCGCGAGACTGCATCCGCTCTCGAGGCTTTTGATGCATCCTTCGAGCCCGATGTTCGGCCCGCCGATCCACGCTTTGGCGACTACCAGGCCAATGGGGTCCTACCCTATGCCAAGCGCCAACGCACCAATCCCCGAGCACTCGGGCAGGCTCTCATGGACGCTCTCCAGGCAGATCACTCCTTCGCGGCGGCTGGTATTTCCCTGGAACTCGCAGGACCCGGCTTTATCAATTTCAAATTCTCCAACGCCGCGCTATCAAAATGGATCGAAACCTATCGCGAGGGGCATGCGTTTGCCAAAGCCGCTGGCACTTTGAAAGCGGGACAGAAAATCGTCGTTGATTACTCTTCGCCCAATACCGCCAAGGAGATGCACGTCGGACACATCCGCTCCACGGTGATCGGAGATGCCATTACGCGCATTTTGCGGTACGCCGGAGCCGAAGTGTTGAGCGACAATCATATCGGCGACTGGGGCACCCAATTCGGGATGATAATCTGGGCTATCAAAGACCGCGGCTTCAATCTGGATGCCGAGCATTCCGATGTCATCGCAGATCTTGAGGCACTTTATAAGGAAGGGAACGCCGCCTACAAATCCTCCGAAGAAACCGCCCAAGAAGTGCGACAAGAACTGGTGAAACTGCAAGCAGGCGATCCCGAAAACCTCGCCATTTGGCAGAAAATCACCGACCTCAGTTGGGCAGCTTTTGATAAGATTTACCAACAGTTCGGCATCTCCTTTGACCTGGTGCTCGGCGAGAGTTTCTACCGCGACAAAGTCGACTTCATCTACCAGGAATTGGAGCGCACGGGACTATCCGAGGAAAGCGAAGGCGCCCAGGTGGTCTTCCACCCCGAGCACAAGCGATTCAAAAAACAGCCCTTCATCATCCGTAAAGCCGACGGAGCTTCCAACTACGCAACCACTGATCTTGCGACAATCTACCACCGCACCCACCAGCTCAATGTGCAGGAATCCATCTATGTGGTCGACTCCCGCCAAAGCGACCACTTCGAGCAACTTTTCCTGACTGCACGCAAATGGTATGAGCACGAAAATTGGGAAGTCCCCCGGCTCAAACACGTCAGCTTTGGCACCATCTTGGGAGAAGATGGCAAGCCGCTAAAAACGAAAGAAGGGACCTCGGTGAAACTCAAAGAACTCCTCGCCGAGGCCATCGAACGCTCCGAAAAAATCGTCTCTGAGAAAAATCCGGGACTCCCCGAAGAGGAGCGCAAGCACATCGCCCCAGTTGTCGGCATCAACGCGGTTCGCTATGTCGACTTGAGTCAAAACCGGGCTAGCGACTATCTATTCAGTTGGGATAAGCTGCTTAGTTTTGAAGGCAACACCGCGCCCTATTTGCTCTATGCAGCGGCCCGCATCCAGAGTATTTTTCGCAAACTCAGAATCGAGCCAGGAGAGGGCGAATCGGGAGCTAGCACCCTAGAGACGGAAACTGAACTCACCCTCGCTCGCAAGTTGATGGGCTTCATGGATGCATTTAAACAGACGCTTTCCGACCTGCGCCCCCATTTCATGTGCAGCTATCTTTACGAATTGGCCGGAGCGTTCAGTTCATTCTACAACGCTGACAAAGTCCAAGTCGATGACCCCGGAATGAAAGCCCGGAGACTGGCTCTCTGCAACCGCACGCTCACTGTCATGACCATTGGCTTCGATCTCCTGGGAATTCCTGTGCTGAAGCGGATGTAGTTTCCGACACGGCTTCAGCATTCTCCCGAATCATCGACCAGATCCAATAAATAGCAGCCAGACCCAATACAGCGAAGAGCGCCAGGGCAATGCATCCCTTTTTCGCCTGATCGACCTGATCGGTAACCGTCGTGTCACCCTCGGACAAGCGAAGCATCTCTTCTTCCGAAATGTCCGGAATTTCAGCGGGGGCCTCCGCGTTTGAATCGTTCAACCCGGAGGTGGATACATCCGTCGATCGAAGCTTGAGTTCCTGACTCGGCCTCGGGTCTTCATTTTCTGAAGCTGAGTCATTATCCTCGGAGACATCAGCGCTTGTGGCGCGGCCTTCATCAAGGAGAGACTCCAACCAACTGAGGTGTGCTCGAGCCGCAGCGATTTGTTTTTTTATTTCTTCTGGATCAAGAGGGTTCGGCATGGATGTGCACTATTCCTTAATAGCGACCACACACTGAACTTCTACAGTCGAATTTTTTGGCAAACCTGCCACCGAGACCGCCGCCCGCACGTGTTTGCCGGCATCTCCGAATATCTCCAAAAGCAAATCTGAGGTACCATTGACTACTGCCGGACTATCCGGAAATCCAGAAACCCCATTCACGTATCCAGAAACTGAGACAAAATGATCTACCTTATCAAGGCTACCAATCTCAGCTCGAATCGCCGCCAATAAATTCAAGGCACACACTTTCGCGCCTTCGTAGCCGTCTTCAATGGTACGCTCGCCACCGACCTGGCCAACATGTGTCATCTCACCGTCTCGGATGCAAATGGCCCCAGCGGTGTAGACTAGGTTGCCCACCCGCATGGTAGGGACATAGTTCCCTCCCGGAGCTGGCGGCGGTGGGATTTCCAACTGGAGATCTTTAATTTTTGATTCAAAACTCATCGCAGCGGGACCATAGAGTGCAATCTAGCAAATACAAGAAGGATAGCATTTGAGATGCTCCAACGTTTTAGACAACCGATCCCGTTTATCGCGCTCAGAATAAGGACGCCAAAACGGAATGCAGGAAGCATTTACTTTTTATTTCGGTAGGATTCCACCTCATCCAGTTCGTCGACAATCTGTAATCCCGTGAGGACTTCCAAAACATCTTCCATCGAAACAATCCCGGCCAGGCTTCCAAATTCATCAACCACCACTGCGATATGCTCACGCGCCTTGATGAAATAGGACAAGGCATGTTTCACTTTCGCAGTATCTGGAAATACAAACACTTCGCGCTTAAATTGATCTACCGTGGCCTGAAATTCATCCCGAGCAGCAGCAGCCAGGAGATCAGAACGAAGCACAAATCCAATGATCGCTTCCTGGTCTCCCAGGATCGGATAGCGCGAATGCTTCATCTTAGGAAGCTGGGGCGCCAATTCCTCAATAGTCTGACCCGAATTGAGAGTCTGTAATTTGCTGCGCGGGGTGAAAATCTCGGCAATCTGCACCGACTGAAAGTGAATCATACTCTGGAGCATTTTATTGTCTAAAGAATCCAAGACTCCTTCTGAATACCCGAGCCTGGCAAGCGCTGACAACTCCTCACGACTCGTCACCGGCTCCTGATTCTGCGGTTTGATAAGACGCGATACTCGATTCGATAGCGCCACAAAAGGCAGCAAGGCCAGAGTAAGGAATTGAATAACATAAACAGAGGGTTTGGCGATATGCCTCCAATAAGTCGCACCCAAGGTCTTCGGAATAATTTCTGACAATACCAAGATGAGCAAAGTCAGAACGGCGGAAACCACCGATACCGGGAGACTTGCGAAAACGACCTGAGCCTGCGCTCCCACACCCGCAGCACCTACCGTATGGGCAATCGTATTCAGGCTCAAAATGGCGGCAAGCGGCCGATCAATCTCTCGTTTCAGCTTGCCGAGGGTTTCCCCATAGCGCCCCCCAAGTTGTTCTATTTTGGATACATAGGCAGGTGTCATCGAAAGCAACACTGCCTCCAAGATTGAGCAAATGAAGGAAAAGCCGATAGCCAGGAATAGATAAAAAATCAACAGTGCCATTTCTGAATACTAGCGATGACGTGACCCTTGTCCTCAGTCAAACTGAAGCAGACTTTGAGCCCCGGC
>JBCCBL010000156.1:0-6774 GCA_039034055.1 Verrucomicrobiota bacterium
GGCCAAAATCCTTAAACTCGGTTACGCTGTAGACTCCGATTGATTTCGGAGTATTTTCTCGATAGGACGTGAGGATCTTTTTAATCTTCGCCGCTCCACTCGCTCCTTCATAAACGACATTAATGAGAGTCTCTTTGTAATACCCATACTCAAGATAAAGGCTATCGAGAAAATCGGTGACAGTCATGCCTTGATCAATACACCAAGCGGCCAACTCGGCGAACATCAAGCAGGCGCCATTGGCATCTTTGTCTCTCACTATATCGCTTCCGAGATAGCCATAGCTCTCTTCACCCCCGAAAACGTAAGCAGTACTATAGTCGAGCAGGAGTTCCAATCGGGTGCCCGCGGAGGTACCATTATATTCAAGCGCCATGCCCTCCTCTTCCATCAGCTTGGCTTTCATTTCATCCTCATACTGCTTGAGCTTCTCACCGATGAATTTGAAGCCCGTCAGGGTGTTGATGCATTTAAGACCGTAGCGTTTTGCGATGGCATCTTGGAGGGGTGTGGTGACGAATGTTTTTATCAAAGCGGCGCTTTCGCTACCTCCTTCGGGAATGACGCCTCCTTCGATCAAAGTGAGGATTCGGTATTCAGCCATCAATGACCCAATCATATTACCGGTCAAAAGCTGCATTTTGCCTTTGTCGTCGCGAACAGCTACACCCATGCGGTCCGCGTCGGGGTCAGTTGCCATTACGAGGCTCGCTCCGACAGCATCGGCTTTTTCGATGGCCATCGCCAATGCGGGTGCATTCTCAGGATTAGGCGATTTCACCGTCGGAAACCCCGAGTGCATTTCGTCTTGCTCCGCAACGGTTGTCACATTGACCCCCAGGCGCTTGAGAGCTGGCACCGTCATAATGCCTCCGGTGCCGTGTATCGGAGTGAATACGACATCTAGCTTTGCCTTTTCGACGATATCAGCATCGAGGATGTTTTCTTCAAGGGCATCTAGATACGCACTGTCAATATCAGCCCCGAGAGTAGCGACCTCGGAAAGATCCACCTCTAAATAATTTGCGACTTCATCCAGTGTTACTTTTTTGACCTCGGCAACTACGTTCTCTGCATGCGGAGAAACGAGCTGGCCACCATCCCCGAAGTAAGCCTTAAATCCATTGTCGTGCGGCGGGTTATGGCTGGCGGTGATCACGACTCCACAGGAGGCTTCAAGTTTGCGGACGGTGTAACTTAATTGCGGTGTCGACCGAGGTCCCTCGAAAATATAGGCCTCGCCTCCGAGTTTCACAAAAGTAGATGCCGCTAGCTCGCAGAAGAATCTTGAGAAATGGCGCACATCATGAGCAATTACGATACTTGGTTTTCGGTAGGATCCGGTGTCTTTCAAGTATCGCCGGGTATAGCGAAACAATCCCATGGTGGCTTTGATAATATTGAAATCATTCAACATATTCGTGCCCACTCCCGGATGAGACGGAGTACCCTGCTGTCCCGGAGTGCCCGTTTCTACCTCCGTGACGACTCGACCAATGGTCCGTCCACGCATGCCTCCAGTCCCGAATACGATTTGCTGATAGAAGCGATCATTCAGCTCTTCCCAAGCTTCGGATGTCACTAATTCTTCGATACTCATACGAGCCCACGACGGCAGAGACTCTGCATTCAACCATTCTGATACAAAGGTTTCAGTGCTCTCAAGCAGCGAACCACTGGCCACGGCATTTTTCAGGGATGCTTCTATAGACATACGATTTGTTTTCTAAAAATAGATTTCAATAGGTGACTATTGCAGGTATAAGCCTTCTTGTATCGAGGGTTTGCTCGGCAACGCGTCCCAGCTTTCGGCAAAAGATTCGGCATCGGTTGCGAACTGGGGGCTGACTTCGATCTCAAAGTCCGGGAGCCCGCTTTCATCGCAAGGCACCTCTAATCCAGCAGATACCATCCAGCGCACAAATTGGCGCATCTGATCCTCACGCGAGGTTTTTGGAGAGTCGAGGCCCTCGGCATTTTTCACTGGAGAAAAGTCATCCTCGCGTAGTGTTTCAATCACTACGGGATTTTTTGCAAAGGGAAGCGCATCAAAAACAAACATTTCGAATTTCACCCCATTCGGCCTTTCTGGTTTGGCTAAAGTACCCTCGGTGCCAATGAATGGGATCTTTTTATCCGCACGGTGAAAGGGCATTTTGGCATCGGCCGCTCCGGCACCCAGTCTTTCCACAAATGCTCGGTCCAGGATGTGGATGGCGATGCTACCGGCCTCGAATCGCAGGTTACCCTCCGCGTCGACCTGATCATTGAGTTGCTGTGGCATATCGCTGTATTCGACCACGCATCCTTGCCCGTTGAGTTCACAGAAAAGGCCAACCTTTTCGGAGGCATACGCTTTTTTCACCATTTTACTAGACATCTCAGACTCTCGGAGCACATGGAAGCCAATGAATTCGGGATCGATACAGCGAACCAGTGGATTATCGACTTGAAAATAGCTGATAATATCTATGCCGCGACTCGCCATCGTCGCGGTCGCTCCACTCCGGTAAAGGGCTCTGAGAGATCCGCCATGGCCATCGGGAGTCATTGCGATTTCTCCTCTTTCAGATAGGATTATCTTACCGTCGTAATCGACCGCTGGCATCAGGCCCTGTGAGAAGAAGATTACCTCATCTCTCGAAAGACCAAGGTAATCATTCTCCTCGAAGAATTCAATGGTCGCCTGGTGGTTGATCTTGCTGGTCATTATGAACCACGGGATCGACACCTGATACTTTTTTTTTGCTGCGAGAATCTTCTCAGCGAAGACTTGAAAAAGCGTGAAGCCATTCACCGGCGTCACCGGGTAAGTCCCTTTGGGCCCATCGTATCCGAGACGAGTTCCCTGGCCGCCGGCTACACAAAATGCAGCGACACGGCCGGCTTTGAGCGCGGCCTCGCCCGCTACCTTAGCAGCCTCCCACGACGCGGGGTCGCCCCCGTTTCCAGGCGCTGATTCGTAGGGTGATGGCTGGAGAGCCGAGAAATCCAATTTCTCCGCTCCACTTCCTTTGACGAGAGTATCCACTAAACCGTGGATCTCGTTCAAATCGATAGAATCTGCTTGCGCTAGCAGGGCATTCTGCCCCTCCGCATCAAGTTCATCGAACCAGGCAAACACATGCCCCTGTCCGGCGTTTTCGAAGCGTTCAATAGCGGCTTGGCGCGAAGTCATACTCATTTAGATCGTATTGCTTAGATTCCGATGGTTCCCCTGGGAGGCTTTCCAATAGGAGCCGATTGGCAAGCAAGTATCCAAATCGGAGGATCCTTTGACCCGAATTGCCACCAAGGGCATGCCATCCTTCTCGCCTGCAGCAGGCGCAAATTGTCGGGAATTTACTCCTCGAAACCTCCAGGAATCGACTCGGGGACAATGAATATCCATTCGTCCGAAGCGGCGAATCCCATTTTCTCACGCGCAACATGCTCGAGAAACGAGCGGTCCTGGGTGATCGCATCGCGATAGGCATGTTGCATCCGGATGGTATCCTGCAACTGTTCACGCTGTCTCATCAGTTGGTCGCCCCGCTCATACTGGACAGCTAACTGCTCGCGAGAATCGCCGGTCCAAACCCAGAAGCCCACGATGAAGCACACTTCGATTGTGATGAGTGCTATGAGGAACGATCTCTGGATCAGATGTTGCATCAACTCGTTGAAGACAAAGGAATTCCGTACTTATTGACAAGCTATTCTTCGCCTAAAAGTCCCTCATCTTAAACAGAAGCAGCCGCGAATGATTCAATCTCATGATAAAGGTCCTTGTTTAAGCATTAATGCACTGGCACAATGACGTCATAAGATCAGCGGTCATCGCGCCTCTCCCTTGATTCTCAAACCCTTCCACTCTCACCTGAAATGTATCAGCTTTTCTACGGATTGCGGGAAATGCCCTTTCACATTACTCCTAATCCACGCTTTCTCTTTCTGAGTTCCACCCATCAGGAAGCACTACAGCATTTGCGATATGGTATTCAGGAAAAAAAAGGATTCATCGCCCTTTCCGGTGAGGTAGGCTGTGGCAAAACAACCCTGTGCCGGAAGCTTATGGAAGAATTGGACGCTGGAAATTACGATACAGCCCTGATCGTGAATCCCCGCATATCGGAAACCCAGCTTTTGAAAGGTATCCTCACTGAGTTGGGAGAGAGCACCAAGGCGCGCTCGAAAAATGACCTCGTCAATGAACTCAACATAACACTCCTGAAACGCATTGAAGCCGGCCGCGAAATCGTCCTCATCGTCGACGAAGCGCAAAACCTCTCCTTCGAAGTCCTCGAGCAACTCCGGCTCCTTTCAAACTTGGAAACCGACGAGCAAAAACTGCTGCAGATCATCCTCATGGGGCAACCAGAACTCAAAGAAATGCTCATGCAAGAGCGCTTGAGGCAACTGCGCCAACGCATTCTCGTATTCTACGAACTCCGCAAACTCAATGCCTCCGATACCCGCGACTATATCCAGCACCGTCTCAACCTATCGGGCGCCAATGGTAAACCACGCTTCACTCCAAGAGCCCTCAAAAAAATTCACCGAAGCACCCGCGGCACCCCTCGTTTGATCAACAATCTCTGTGACAAGGCAATGCTCGCAGCCTTTATCAGACAGTCTGAAGAGGTTAATTGGTGGGACGTTCAAAAGGCTGCCAGGGACATCTCAAGGATCGAAAACTAGCCAACACGCAAATGGCGGAACTCCCAGAATTCTCAAAAATCAAAGCCTTGATCCTGGATAGTGACGGCATTCTAACGGATGGCGGCGTGTATATCAGCTCGAATGGCCAAGATATGAGACGCTTCGACATCAAAGATGGGCTGGGACTGGTGCGCTTGCAAAAGATGGGGATTCCGGTGGCGATTATTTCTGCGTCTCCCGCAACACCGGTCTTGGAGCGCGCCAAAACCCTCGGGATCATGCACGCTTATGTAGGGGAGAAGGACAAGCTGAGCCGAGCGAAAGCCATTCTGGAAGAATGGGAAATCCCCCCTGCCGAAGCCGCCTTCATGGGAGACGACCTCGCAGATCGATCGCTGCTCCAATGGGTCGGATTCCCGATCACCGTTGCTGACGCTTCCCCAGTCATCCAAAAGGCCAACTATATTTGCTACATCACTCGGGCAAACGGCGGTCACGGAGCCGTGCGTGAGGTATGCGACTTGATCCTCGGCCCGGAGTTGGCTACGGATGAACCCCTTCCACCTTCCATATAACTGAGAATTCACCCTTCCCACGATGTCCCTAATCAACGAAGCCCTCAAAAAAACACAACAAGCGCGCGCCTCCGTGCAAGGTGAAGGCTCTTTGATGCATTCAGACGCGGGAGCCCATACCACCCTCACCCCCAAAGCCTCCCCGTGGCCCTGGATCTTCGGCATGGTCGCATTGATCGTAATATCAATTCCTCTCTCAATCTGGCTTCTGAATTCAGAGCCAAAGCCTGAGCAGGAAATCACGGAACTCGCAGTCGATCCAATCGAAGAAAAAGCCCCCGAAATTATTCCTGAGGACCTCCCGGAAACACCCCCGATTGAGGAAGACCATAGCGCTACAGAACCTAGCGAAACGGCAGTTTCAGAGACCCCCGAACCGGAAACGATAGCCCCAGCTCCAACAGAGGAAACCGACACCCCCGCACCCGAAGCTCAAGAAGAGGCAGAACCTATTTCGGCGAATCCTGAAATCATCGAACTACTCAAAACCGTCACCGTCACCGGACTCCTGCTCTCCAATGATCCCAAAGAAAGCAAAGTTCTCCTCGATGGTGATGTATATAGCGTAAATGCGGTTATCGACTCTCAATTGGGATGTAGAATCGCCGAAATAAAACAGAACGCAGTAGTTTTCACCGATGAGTCAGGAGTCAGATACACAAAACGATTTTAAGCCCCAGCGGCTAAAACTGTCCAAAAAAGACACCAGCCGTAGCGATACCCCCGAAACCCCTAAAATCTCCGAATCCGCAACCCCCAGGAAATCTGAATCGACGGAAGACACAGGAACCGAGCCCGCTTCGATAAAAAAGAGCGATGAGCCGGAATCCACTGATGAGACCACCGCTACCGCCTCGAAAAAGCAGATACCTTTGAGAAAGAAAAAGGCGAAATCAGATCCGCTTTTGGATCCCGACATTGAAATCGCCTTTCATGAGACACCCAAGCTCAAGCCCAAAAATCCGGAGGAAACCGCGTCAAAAGAACCTGCTGAAACCACCGACCACAAGAAACGGCTGGGCCTAAAGCCGAAGTCAGAGTCGAAGCGCACTGGCCCTTCGGAAGTATTAAAGACAACTTCCGAAACCCACACCCCGACCGCTACCGCCCTCCCAAAGGCTGTTGCGAGCCCTGAGAACCCACCACACTCGGGCGAACCAGAGCTTCCAGGAAATCTCGATTCGGGAAAAGTGAAGAATTCAGGACTCAGCCTCAAAGAGACTCCCGAGTCGGCTGAGGAATTACCTGAAAAAGCGGAGCTTCCCCCTAAGTTGACCCCTCGGGTCATCGACCCCCCAGAAGTCGAGAAAACCAGCAGCGGTCGAAAATCACTCATAGTGGCCCTGGCAGCTATTTTGATTCTAACGCTTATGGCCGGCGGCGCAGTCATGCTAATTATGGGAGGTCTTAGCGAAGAGGTCAGCCCTCCGAATATTGTCCGCTCAAATCCACCTACGTCTACCGAGAACACCCCTGCTACGTCGAATCCTGGGCCCGCAGAATCCAAAGCATCCACAGGCCCCATAGCCGCGATCCGAAAAGCCACAGAGGCCGTGAA
>JBCCBL010000157.1:0-6752 GCA_039034055.1 Verrucomicrobiota bacterium
TGCGGGTCATGAGCTTGACCTTGAGATTCCAAATGATGCTCTGATTCGCAATCTTGTACTTAAGGTATTGTTGAATGCACATAGCACCTTGCTTGCTGGTAGGCTCGGGCGCTATGAGGGTAATTGGATGACTTGGGTCAAACCGAGCAACCGAAAACTCATTGATCGCGCCATTCGATACATTCAGCAAATCCAGGGGAAACGAGGAATGCCAAACAAAAATTATACTGAAATTTGTCATGCCTTATTTGAGACGCGAGAGACCCTGCCGGTAGATTCTTCGATTGTCTTGAAGACCTTATCGCATTTAAATGAGAAGTGAGTGATGCTAGGTGTCGTTGATATTCTGATTATTTGCTTGTATCTTAGCGCGATTATCGCGGTTGGGATCTGGTCAGGGCGAAAGGATCGCAATACCCACGATTTTTTTGTTGGCGGTCGACAATTGCCCTGGTGGGCGGTTTTGGGTTCTCTCGTAGCGACCGAAGTGAGTGCTGCGACTTTTCTAGCGGTGCCAGGAGTTGGGTTTTCTGAAAACTTCAATTATTTACAATTCGGAATCGGATCTTTGTGCGCACGATTCTTTGTCGCATCGATATTTGTCTCAGTATTTTATAATGCCGGATGCGTGACCATATATCAGTATTTAGGTCAGCGATTTGGGAGTGGTAGCCAGAAGATTGGTTCCGTATTGTTTTTGGTGACTCGTTTGATGGCATCGGGGGTGCGGTTACTCATCGCGGCGAGTGGGTTGAGTATCATTTTGGGAATACCATTGTCGCTTAGCATTCCGGGCTTTTGCTTACTTGCCTTGATCTACACCGGAGCGGGTGGAATTCGGGCAGTGATTTGGACTGATTGTGTTCAAGCGTTCGTATTCATCTTGGCCGGCATCTGCGCGCTGATATTCCTCATTGAAGTTGTCGGATGGGATTCCTTTTTGCAGGTATCGCAAGATGCGGGACGCCTTGATCTGTTTCGCTGGAAACCTGAAGGCTCTGGTTGGACTGCCTGGTTTAAGGATGCCAATGTCTTATGGTTGGCAATGATTTTCGGCTTTATCCAAACGACGGCCGCCCTAGGGACAGACCAAGACCTGACCAACGTCTGCTTGCCGCGCGGAGTGCGAAGCAAGCCCAGCGCAGTCTGATACTTAGTGGATTTTTCGCTCTGCCGATTGCTGCTTTGTTTTTGATGGTAGGGGCTGCCTTATTTTCTTTGAGCCAGACCGGTCAAGCATATGTGTTGTTGGACCTGGAGTCGAGCGATCAAGCTTTCCCACGATTCATACCCGATCTGGCGCCAGCAGGTTTGAAAGGCCTTTTAATTGCTGGGGTGTTGGCCGCTGCGATGTCTAGCTTAGATTCCGCCATGGCAGCACTCAGTTCTTCGGCAATCACTGACCTATTGGAGCCATTACGCACTCGCTGGAAGTCACTTGGCGATACTCTCAAAGCCAGCCGAATTACGACCCTGGTCTTCGCAGTGATTCTAGGGCTGATCGCAACCCTCCTGCATCAAACCGGGGGCCAGTATTTATGGTTGGCATTTCAAATGAGCAGCCTGACTTACGGCGCACTTCTCGGGCTCTTTTTACTCGGGCTATTGACTCAGGAAAAGGGCAATGATCGCGGGAATTTCTATGCAGCAGCGGTTAGCGTCGTGCTGAACATTTTACTTTTAGTCTTGATCAGAACTGAGGTAATCGAACTAGGCTGGACCTGGCTACTGGTCATCGGTACGGGATGTACATTCGGGATCGGCTGCTTGTTTAAGAAATCTCAACACCTCCCCAATGAGTGAGTTCTTACGAGGGTTAGTCCCGCGGCCATCGGAGCTTATGAAAGGTGAGGGCATTTTTGAAGGAGGCCTGTCCGATCTTAGAGTTACATTGAATTGTCGGGACGTTGCGGCGGAAGGGTATATCCTTAGAATTGATACAAACAGTCTTCATATTTTCGCACACGATACCGCTGGGGTTTTTTATGGGAAACAGACTCTGCAACAAATTTTGCAATTAAGTAGAGGGCGTCTCCCTTGCCTGGAAATCCATGATGCACCGGCGTTTCCAGAGCGAGGGTACATGCTCGATGTTAGCCGATGTCGCGTGCCGAAAATGGAAACGCTCTTCCACTTGGTTGATCTGCTGTCGAAGTTTAAATATAATCAGCTACAACTTTATACCGAACATACTTTTGCTTACCGGGGACATGCGAAGATTTGGAAAGATAGCAGTCCGCTGACTGCAGAAGAGATTAGAATTCTCGATACTTATTGTCGCGATCGATTTATCGAGCTGGTTCCGAATCAGAATTCCTTGGGTCATTTCGAACGTTGGTTGCAACATCCAGAGTATCATCGGTACGCCGAATGTCCGGATGGATTTATTCATCCAGTCAGTGGGGTGAGGAAGGCTTCAGGGAGCACCTTGTTCCCTTCAAAAGAGTCGGAAAAATTGATACAGGATCTCTATGCTGAATTGCTACCGAACTTCACAAGCAGGAAATTTAACATTGGCTGCGACGAGCCCTGGGAACTGGGACAAGGTCGAAGTTCTCAGACCAAGGGAAATTTGGATACCGGAGATGTGTTTTTTGAATGGCTCGAGCGTATTTCTGCTCATGTCAGGATGGCGGGGTTTCAGCCGTATTTCTGGGCGGATGCAGCACTCAAGTATTCAGATAAGCTTGAGCGAATCCCAGAGGACGGGCGCGCGATTTTGTGGGGATATGAAGTAGGCCACCCATTCGACGAACAGTGTGAGCATCTGCAATCGGCTGGTATCGAGTTCTTAGTAAGTCCTGGAGATAACTCTTGGAACAGTCTCACGGGGAGGTGGAGCGTCGCTCGAAAGAATATTACAGAAGCTGCCGTCGCCGCGGAGCGCTGGGGAGCGCGAGGGTTGTTATTGACTCAATGGGGAGATCAGGGACACGCGCAACCATGGCCCACACTATTCCTACCACTCGTTTTAGGAGGTGCCGTGGGATGGAATCCAAGGGAGCCAGGAATCGAGGTAGCTCCGGCGGTCGATGCATTTATTTTAGGAGATACAGAGCAGGGACTTGGTAAATGGTTGGAGGCTGTAGGCACCATCGACGAGCGCCTGAATACTTTGCGCTTCAATCGAAGCCTGATATTCGCGTTGCTTCGGGAGAGTCCGTTTCCGCGGGACGCGGATCGCGCCCTTGCAGAAGTACCAGGTGATCTTCTATCTAATGAATTGGAGAGTCTATTAAAGGATTTTGGCGAAATCTGTCTATCTGGCGGCGACTTCGGAAACGTTGAAGCTGAGTGCCGACTAATGCTGGAATATCTCCGGTGTGCATGCGATCGCTTACAGTCTCCGGGCTCAAGCGTTCCCGCGCATATTAAAGAAGCGGCTCGAGAAGTATGGTCTACTCGATTTCGAAGCGGAGGCCTGGAGGAATCCTTGAATGGCTACCTTTGAAATGCGGCATCATTTTCCATCAAGCATGCGGTAAATTGATCCGATTGCCGAACCTTCACCGGTCTGTTTTCCAGATCCCGTCGAGGGCGCATTCGCAAGGATCCGATCTGCAAGGCGGGAGAAAGGCAAGGATTGAAGGTAGACCACACCGGTCCCGCGAAGAGTGGCGAGGAAGAGACCCTCACCGCCAAACAACATCGACTTGAGGTTGCCGGAGCGTTCGATGCTGTAGTCAATTCCCTCGGAGAATGCGACAATACAGCCGGTATCAATGCGTAGGGTCTCACCATTGAGGTTTTTTTTGACGACAGTGCCTCCAGCGTGGATGAACGCTTTTCCGTCTCCTTGAATTTTTTGTAGGATGAAACCTTCTCCGCCGAAGAACCCTGCCCCGAATTTACGGTTAAAGGCGATGGATAGCTTTGTGCCAAGGGCTGCGCAGAGGAATGCATCTTTCTGGCAAAGCATTGCTCCTCCACGCAGACTTGCTAAATCGATCGGAATGATGTGACCCGGGTAGGGTGCGGAAAATGCAACACGGCTCTTGCCCATACCATTATTGGTAAAGTGGGTCATGAAGAGGGATTCACCGGTAAGCATCCGTTGACCGGCTCCCATGACTTTGCCGAAGAATCCACCCGTGTCGGATGAGCCATCTCCCATCTTTGCGACGAAAGAAATATCATCCTCCATATAATTCATTGCGCCGGCTTCGGCGATGACTGTCTCTGCGGGGTCGAGTTCGATTTCGACGATTTGCATATCGTCACCCATAATTTCGTAATCAATTTCGTGGCTTTGCATAGTTCGGATTTTTGGAGAGGGTTGTTTTCATGCACTTGAGGAATTGATAAATTCCGGGGCGGCATGTGCCTAAGTATCGGTACTTTTGAAGATTTTTATATCGCGATATTTAAATTAGATGTGGCTTTGCTCAACCTCGGTTCGTTGCTGCTGGAGAGTAAGATATGGAAGTATAGCGTTGCCAAAACCAGAAATGGCTAAAATTCCGAAAACTCTCCGGTAAATACTTTGTTAATTGGGAAACGGGCCCTAATTTTTCCGAAATTCAGTTATATTTTGTCTAAACACCACCGACTAAGGGAAATAGAGGCTGAACCCTGCAAACCTTTTTCCCCACTCCATGATTTCACAGTTTTACCTAGCGTCGATACATCCAGAATGTTCTGGATCTGTGGGCAATGCCCTACGCCAATGTCTGGGAACACGTGTCACCCTTAGGAAGTTGGATCCAGAAAAGGGGTTTAAATTTGAGAAATCAGATCATCGACAAGTGGCTTGTTTCATCGATGTCGACGGTCTTGAGAGCGCTCAGGTCCGAGAGGTATTACAACGGACAAACGAAGCGGGTATCGCATCCGTAATCATCGCTCCAGATATCGAGGCTGTATCTACCGAACTCATTGATGCTTATCGAGTCTGGACATGCATCTCAACCCTTCCAGAGGGACGTTTTCGCCATTCAGTCCAGTCGGTGACCCTCGATCTTATCAATTTTCAAATGCTCAACGAAGTAGAAAATTCGATACGCTCTGGATACCATCGCACAACACGCAATTTTTAACTTTTTCATAGAGAGAGATTAGTTGGAGGAGATTCAGGGCCGTGGCGCAAGTCACGGCCCTTTTTTTTGACTCCAATTCCCGCTACGGATTGAAGGGCCAGAAGAATGGTACTATGCTGCAGGTCACGACGAGATACAGGAGATTCAAGGGAATTCCGACTTTGGCAAAATCCGAGAATCGATAGCCCCCAACTGAATATACATACGTATTGGTCTGGTAGCCGATAGGAGTCGAGAAGCTCGCACTAGAGGCGACGCATGTTGCGATGAGGAAAGGGCGTGCATCGACACCGATGCCCTCAGCGATTGCAATGGCTAGCGGCGCCATCACGACGACAGTGGCGTTGTTGGATAAGGTTTCTGTAAACAGTGAGGTCACCGCATAAACGATAAAAAGGAGGACCCATGGATGAACTTCAAGCGCAGTGATCATGCTGGAAATGAGCGCAGTGGCTCCAGAGGTCTCCATGGCTTGGCCAATGCCAAGCATTCCAAAAATAAGCGCCAAAATGCTCCAATCGATCGCTTTGTAGCCGTCTTTTGGGTCGATCACTCCGAAGAGGAATAGGGCGCAACATCCGATTAGCGTGCTTAAGACAATCGGCATAATGTTGAAGGTGGCTAAGGTCACGACGGCAATGACCGTTGCGATCACCCAAGGCAGATAACTCGCCGAAGATTGATTGGGGACTCGGGGCTTATCGAGCAGGAGGATGTCCTCGGAACGTCTCAAATTTTCGATGGCTTGATCGGTTCCCATCATAAGAAGCGTATCGCCAAAAGCGAGGGGGAGGGTATCGATCTTTTCCCGAACGTTTTGTCCATGACGGTGGACTGCCATAACAACCATTCGAAAGCGCTGGCGAAAATTGATTTCGCGCACCGTTTTCCCCACAAGTGAAGAATTTGGGGCGATCACGCCTTCAACGATAGAGCCCTCATCTGAGGCGATTTCTTCGACCCCTGATTCGGCATCGGAGAAGAGTTCCATACCTTTGATATCGCGCGCCTCAGCAACGCCGGTTGGCCGCACTGCTAGGATTAAGCGGTCACCGCCTTCCAAAACGAAATCAGGCCTAGAAGTCTTTTCGGCGATCCCGTGACGGATGACTTCAAGCAGGCGCATTCCGCGTTTTTTTCGTAAACCTGAATCGGCGATTGAAGCCCCGTCTAAGTTAGAATTTCGGGGAATGAAGGCTTCAGTAATGTATTCACGGCGTTCATCATCGGATAGGATTGATGTCAGCATTTCTCGCTTCGGAAGCAGCTTTTTTCCGGCAACGGCGAGATAGATGGCGCCAGCGAACAAAAGTGGGAGGCCTACACGCCCAATCTCAAACATCGATAAGGGCTCGAGGCCAGAGCGCTCCATGATACTGCTCGCGAGGATGTTGGTACTCGTGCCCATCAGTGAGCACGTTCCGCCAAAAATTGAGGCGTAGGACAGCGGGATCAGTAGTTTTGAAGGAACCACCCCGATTTCCTTCGAAAGGGTCATGATCACGGGAAGCAAGACGACTACGACCGGAGTATTGTTCACGAAGGCCGACAACGCCCCCACGATGAAAACTAGGACAAATAGGAATGGAGTGTAGCCGAGGCTGGCGATTGGTTTTAAAATCCGGGCGAGTTGATCAATCGCACCACATCGCTCCAGCGCTGCACTCAATATAAACATGAATGCAATGGTCAGAGGCGCTCCCTCTGCAAAGACCA
>JBCCBL010000158.1:0-6720 GCA_039034055.1 Verrucomicrobiota bacterium
GAGTTCAACACCCTTCAAGTCGTCGACACTTTCAGCTGTGCGTAGCATGAGTTCGGAAGCCTGATCATAAGGCTCCCAGCCTCCACTTTGCCATGTCCAGCGTTGGCCTGCGAAATGCAGCTTGCCGTCGGTTTCGGACACGGAGGCATCGTAGGCTCGCGGAACTCCGAGAAACTTCGCGGCATCCTCTTCACCCACCGTCGCGCTGATTGCGGCATGGAGGGAATCGCCGATCAAATTATCCTGCAACGCTTCAACGAATTCCATTTCCTTAATTCGATTGGCCGCACGGCTCCAGCTATCGAGCGCCAAGGTGGCATAGAGGGCGACCCACTCAGCCTTTGAATCTGCAATGGTAGTGATCGGTTCGCCGGTCGTTCCAAAGGCCTCAACGATGCGTTCGGCCAGACGTACGCGGTATTCGGTCGCAGCCTGACGCCCTTCCTGAGCCTCCAAACAATTCAAGGCAACCCAGCCCGCAACCCCGTCGATCAGCCAGCGTGCGCCGACTTCGTTGCGGACGTCGAGCTGATCTACCAGGGCGCGTTTAGCAAGCGCGTGGGCCACGTCGTATTGACGATTCCAAAGCCCTCGATCGACCCCCGTGACGTCCCAGCCTTCATCTTCGGGAATCCACAGAATGTCCCCATGCAAACGCACCTCGCCCAATTCACGCGGCGCGTGAAGCACCGTATTCACTGCGATGTCCACATCTAAACGCGACTCCACCTGCTCAATCATCTGAGCAATATTGGCTTCAAAAGTTTCGTAAGACTTCACCCGCGCTGGGCCGTGTAAGGTATCAAACGCTCCTTCACGCAAGACGGCTTTCTTCGGATTCGCGAGCCATACAAAAGCAAAATCAAGCGGCGCTTCAATCGAGCCTTCTGACCCTAGGCTGAGGCCTTGCCCACCGTCCACTTCTATCTGCCAGCTCCAGATACCTGATGGAGCCACCGCCAGGACAGGCGTCAACGCGTCAGCCACAGGAATTGCCGGTTGTGTCTCAGGAAGGCCATGTTTGACGCGATCAGTGACACCATCAACCAGACGTTCAGGATCATGTCCTAGAATAGGCAATACGTTCTCAGCGCGTAGATATACCGCCTGCTTCATGAGCCAGGGGTGCTCCTCATTGGGCCAATCTTCAAACTTCACCGAGAATTCTAAATCCAACTGATGGTTTCCAGGAAACGCCTGGAGGTCCAAAACCAAATGACTGCCGTCCAGCTCAAAGGGGACGTCCACATCTTCGATTTTTGCCATTTCCAATTCTAAACCATGGGGCACCGTCGCGTGAAGCTGTCCATCCGGTGTGGTGAGGTTTTCCAGACTCCAAGAGATCGTTCCGCTTCGCGTCCATGGATCTATTTTCACCGCGACCTCACCTCCCGTTAGACTAAAGGGTGCCGCTTGGTCCCACCATTTTATCTCCCATTCGGCTTCGCTTTCAACAGCAGTCCAGGAAGATTCAAATTCTCCTTTTTCTACGAGTTTGTCAAAAATGACCCAGGCGCTGAGCACCGATACGAGAAGACTGGCTAGGGCAAAGATCCCCGGGGCTCCAAACAACCTCTGGCCAAAGGCGCGCAAACGGTCCGCAAACACCAAGGCTGTCCCGCGACGCCAGCCCATCCAAGCGAGCGCGAAGAGTATGCAAATGATACCGCCCTTGAATACATTCACTGCTGAAATGAGAGTGAACCAGGGCGCCCATCCGGTGATCTCGAAGAATGAAGCATGCAGAGGTATTCCGTATTGAGCTAGTGGATACTCAACAACACCAAGCTCGTGATTGATTATCGAAATAAACACGACCACAATCGAAAGTGTATAAGCCATGCCCGCATGCGATAGCACCGCATGTAAGAGTAGAATAACGACAGCGAGTTCTAGAATCGCTGGCATGATATACCACAAAGCATAAGAGAACGGTAGGCCTATATTGAGTGCTTCTGGCATTGTCGTAATGCTCAAGACAACCGCGGCAAGCGCAGGAATGCAGCAGAGGATGATGGTCATCCCCAGTCCCGCTAGGGCCTTGCCGATCACCCGCACGCCTAAAGGAGCCCTTGAGGCATCGACCCATTCACCAAATCCGGGCTGTTCGTCCCGACGCATCAAGACCCCCAAAAAGCCCACCAGCACGAACTGGATAAATATGAAGAAAAACTCCGCCATAAAAGGCATGATTGCCTGGGGGTGCGCGTTCATCGGGCCTTCAGAATGCCCAATAAAATTCACCCATGCGCCCAGCACTCCGCACAGCGTTGCCATCACGAGCGCCAAGCGGAATCCGAAGCCTCCCAAGGTCACCTTCAGGTGCCAGAAACATTCCGTTAGGGTTGCGCCGATCCAATTCGGAGCCTGGGGCATCGATGTCGCAGGCCTTCCAGAGCTGTCTGGAGCCAGGGTGGTTTTCGATTTTTTCTTCGGAGCTTTCTCAGAGCTTTTGCGTTCGATCGCGAGGTATTCGCGGCTCACCCTCAACCAGACCAGAGCAGCAATCGCTAGGGGAGCGAGGCCCCAGAGTGCGCGATTCGCCAGCAGTGCTGGAGTCAGCTCAAGAAATTTCGACTGCTTCTCGGCCGGCGTCCACTCAAAGGACTGGCGCTCAGCTTCGGCATATCCCGCTGGATCAAGTAGGGAGCCCATGAAGAGATCTACGTCGCCACCGCGGAAGACGATCATCGCGACCATCCAGACGAGTGCGAGGGCGGCTGCCACAACGAAGGACCCTGCCGAACTGCGGGTCCACATCGCTGCCGCAATAAAGATGGCCCCGAAAGCCATTGCATTAGTTACGATATAAATCAAATAGGCCCAGCCTGCCGCCAACCAGGGTGTCGGACCAAATGATCCGGCCGGCAAAATTCCAACGGTCTCTAAAATCGGCGAGATAATGATGCCAAAGAGCGTCGAAAATCCGAGAATCAAAGCGACGCCCAGAGCGCCCAAATAGCGTGCAAAGAGAAGCTGTTTTAGAGATATCGGGGCTGCCAAAACAATCTCGTGTAGCTGAGCCTGTTGATCACGTCCGATGGATTGCGAAAAGACCCAAGCCCAAGAAAAGAAGAGCCAGAGTGCCTGACCGGAGGCCATCAGGTAAAACATATAGGCACTGTTGCGCGGGATCCCGATGGCCCCCATTTCGCGCATGTAATCGGCGTTTACTAAAATGAGCAGCATGTAAGCGGTCATGCAGCCGAAGAGGATGCCCACAGTGGGTCCGCGCATGAGACTGCGAAACTCAGATTGCGCTTCCCCGAAGATAAATTTTAAGTCGAAGGATGAGGCGCTCATGCGGCTGCTTGGATCGGCATTTTCAAGGCATGGTGGTAGACATCCTCCAAGCGCGGTGGACGCGCGGTAAACCCGGCAGGCTGGGCTCCGTCGACGACCACCCGGTTTCCATAGGGGGTCGCGGTTACGTGGAGGGCGTCTGCGGGGATCGGTGCATCTCGGCCCAGCTCGGCTTCCCAAATTTTGCCCTCGAGGCCTTTTTTCAAAAGTTCTGGCGTACCTTCGGCGACAATTTGCCCCCCGTTCATAATGGACAGATCGGTGCACAGATTTTCCACATCTTCGACAATATGGGTCGACAGCAGGACGATGGCCTGGCTGCTGAATTCTGCGAGGACCCGGTGGAAGCGGTTGCGTTCGGCGGGGTCGAGGCCTGCGGTGGGTTCATCGACAATCATCAGGCGCGGTGAACCGATCATGGCAATCGCGATTCCAAAACGCCGAAGCATCCCTCCAGAGTAGGTCGCGACCGAGCGGTGGCCAGCTTCGCTGAGATTCACCCTTTCGAGCAGGTAGTCGACTTCCGCCAGGCGTTTCTTTTTGTCAGTATGGCCCTTGAGCCAGGCAAAGCGGTCCAGCAAGCTGCGCGCAGACACCCCTGGATATGCACCAATCTGTTGCGGCAGGTAGCCAAGCCGTTCGCGCATATGGTCGGGCTTGGCAAGGATGTCTACCCCATCCAGTAAGATGCTTCCAGAGTCTGGAAGTTGCAAGGTAGCGAGTGTTCGCATGAGGGTACTTTTGCCAGCACCATTGGGACCGAGGAGGCCATAGAGCCCCGGCTTCACGCTGAGGTCGACCCCCGCGAGCGCTTTGATATCGCCTTGGTATTTTTTGGTGAGGCCCTTAACGACGAGCCCGGATTCGTTGTTGTTCATAATTTTTAAATGATAGGTTAACGGGGCTGGTCGCTCAGGGTGTGTCGAGAGCGGTTTACCAGTTTAGGTCCATACCGACGCCCAAGGTCCTTGGATTTCCTGGACGCCCATAAGCGCCTCCCAAGCCAAAAGCAGTGCCGTCGAACAGGCCTAGTTCGTATTCATCATCCAGAAGGTTGGTGCCCCAGATGTAAATTTTCCACCAGTCCTTCGAGTAGCCGAGGCGTCCGCTGAGCAATTCACGGGAGCTTACGGTGGTCAAATTGGGTGCTGCAATGTCGGTAAATGCACTGTCAACGTAGCTGAAAGTTCCGCTGGCGAAGAGGCCATTTTCCGGGGCGTAGTTGAAACCGATTGCGAAATTGTATTCAGGAGATTGTGGGAAACGCTGCCCGGATAGGTCGACGCCGTTGAGGACAAATTCCTCGAATTCGGTGGTGTTGTATCCGAAGCTCAAGAAGGTGCCGAGATTCTCTCCAAGACGCCATTCCACTTCCGTTTCGACCCCGTATAGGGAGGATTCTCCGGCATTCACAACCAGATCATCAAATCCGGGAAATCCGCCAGGAATAGTGGTCGTGACCTGCTGGTCAGTCCAGTCAGTGTAGTAGGCGTTCAAGTTGAAAATGAAGCGACCGTCCGCCGTGTGGTAGCGGAGGAACACTTCATAGTTGTCGATAAATTCTTCTTCGTAAGGTGCGGATTGACCTAGGAAGACAGCAAAGGCGATCCCACCTGCTTGCACGCCGCGGCCGTATTTCACGCCGATGGTTGTAAGCTCATTGATTTCATAGGCTATCGAAGCTGATGGAATGATCTGGTCAAAGGTCTCGTCTGCCTCCAGGTCGCTGATGAATCCATTGTTGTCGGCGAAATTCTTTACGGTGCGGGTCTCTTCATTGGCACGTAGACCGACGGTGAGGTTGAGTCGGTCGGTGAAGTCGTAGCTCAGTTGACCAAACAGTGCGATCTGCTCGATATTTTCGTCATTGCGGCTGATCGTATTGAAGGGGGCTAAATTTCCGAAGGGATCGGGAAATAATCCGCTGCCAGAGAATCCGTTTTGATAGTCTCCATCGGAGTAGAAGAATCCGGCGAGGGCTGAGATCTTATCACCACTGTAGTTTACCCGAATTTCCTGGCTGAGGAGTTCTTCAGCGATGAGCCCTTCCACGGCGAGGAAGTCGAAGGCGCTCAAGTCGCCATCGAAGCCCTGTTCGACTTCAAAATCAGTGTATCCGGTGACTGATGACAGTTTCCAATTTTCACTGAGTTCTAGCTCTGCTTCGAGGTCGAATTGATCGAAAGTGAAGGGGTAGGAGTCGTCGACGCTGTAGGGTTGTTGGCGGTCGAAGATATCGCCGCCCGAGGGAGCCACCGCGAGTGCGAAGGGATTCGAATCCGAATCAGTGTGCAGATAGGAAGCATCAACGAGTAGTTTATCATCCTCAAAAGGGCTGTAGCGTAGCATCAAGCGCAGGTTCTCCTCGTCGATGCGCTGGACGTCTTCAGAACCGGTCGTGGTGTTTACAATGTCGCCTTCGCTCTGTCGGGTCTCTGCTACGACTCGAATGGCCAAGGTGTCGTCTACCAATCCAATATTTTGCACAATCCCGAGATTGTAGGTGTCGTCCTCTCCATATTCAGCGCGGAATCTACCTTCATTGTTTCCAAATTCTGGGCGGTTGTAGTTGATGAATATAGCTCCAATTAGCGAATTGGGACCCTGAATGGCTGATTGGGGTCCGCGAAGGATTTCCACGGATTGGGCATCAAAGAGGGAGGGCTTTAGGTAATCTCCAGTATTCACCCCAAGAGCCACTTGATTGACGATGATTGATGCCAGTGCGTTAGAGCTGTTGATGGCTCCGGCGATCCCGTTGTTATTGACACCGCGTATGCTGTAGGCCCCGAAACTGGTGGTCCCGGTAAACGCATTTGCGGTCCGGTCAAAGACATCGTCGACCGTGAAAATCGGCTCGTTGAGCAGCCGTTCGCTACTGAAATATCCGAGACTAGTACTCAGGGCTTGGCGGGTCGTATCGGTCTTACTTCCCTGGATCGTGAATTGCTCGAGAGAAATAATTTCCTCAACGGGCTCCTCCTCTGATTGGTTTTGGCCGTGCGCACAAACGCAACAGGCAGACAACAGAAGCAAGTGTAGGTTTTGATTTCGAGTCATCTTATTGGATACAGCGTAGCCAAGCTGACGACTCCAGTTCAGTAGGAGACGGAAGCTCAGGTACAAGATAGCGGACTCGAACAAAGAAAAGTTTTCTGCATGGAGTCAACCCTAAGCATGAGACTGGGTCTCATTTGGTGTGTTTGACGAGACTGTTATCGAGAGTCTCGAAACGGGCATGGGGATTCTGCCCTGTGGTGGTGGTGCCTCCCGGATGGCTCGTCAGGTTGGCCTAGGCCGGGCATTAGAAATTGTTCTCGGTGCTCAAGACTTCGATGCGGATCAAGCGGAAGCCTATGGCACGATCAACAAGGCCCTCGACCCAGAGGAGATTGGCCCGTTTGTTGAAGCGTTGGC
>JBCCBL010000159.1:0-6712 GCA_039034055.1 Verrucomicrobiota bacterium
AATCGCGTCCACCAGTCTCCGCCTCCAGCATTTTCTTCAAGACAAACATCACCGAGGGGCTACTCATGTTGCCGTGCTGCCGCACAACTTCGCGCGAAAACGAATAGTCGAAATCTGGCAACGCGCCTTCAACCGCATCAATGACGTCCCGCCCGCCCGGATGCACCGCGAGGGCCTGGGGCTCCCCACCGGTCGCATCGACCACACGTTGATGCAGCCCCTGCACCGCGGCACCCGCGACCTCCGGGACCGAACGATGAAGCTTATTTTTCAGCTTACCATCTTGATTCACAAATCGCAAAAGATCCCGACCCTCAGGTTTGTGAACGCTCTGAAAATGTCCGAGCTTCCAAGGGTTTTCTCCAAAAGACTGCCCGTCCCAGATGGATGCTGCAGCGCCATCCCCAAAAAGACACATGCTCACCAACACACCAATATCGTCATCCATATAGAATGCCGCAGAGCACACTTCCACCTGCACCACCGCTACCTTCGCCTCGGGATGGGCGGCGAGAAAATGGCTACCGGCCCGCAGGGAAGGCAAAGCAGCCCCGCACCCTAGACCTACCATGTCATTCAAATAGACATCTGACCGCATCCCCAAACGCTCTGCGGCGAAGCTGGAAAGGCCCGGACACACATATCCAGTACACGTCGCGACGATCAAGCCATCCAATTCACCAACGGGCACTTCAGCCGATCCACAGGCCTCTAGGACCGCCTTTTCCACCAATTGCTGAGCATGCAGTTCAAAACCCTCGTTGAGGGTCTGGGCGTCTAGATCGAAAATCTGGTCTACATCCTCCATCGCGAAATGGCGCTGATCGATGCCATTATCGTTCATTAGGATCTTTTCCACGATACCCTGTGACCGCGCGGTCAGAGCATGGAAACTCGGAGACTTCTGGAGGATTTGCCAGCAATCCGATTGGGAATAGGTATGACTCGGCGTTGCCGTAGATATGCTTTTAAGATACATGCGATTCGACTCCGTCAACGTGACGTAGGATGCACGGAGATCAAGCTTCAGTCCCGGTAATTGCAAATTCCAAGCCAAGAATCCGATTCTGCCTTGACCCAAAGCCCGCGAAAATATCCTAGTTTCGAAGACCCAATAAACTGCAAACACTAGGATTGTTAACAATGTCAGACACACCTGCTCAAGGATTCGGAACCCGCGCACTCCACGCGGGGCAAACGCCAGACCCGACCACCAACTCGCGCGCCGTCCCGATTTACCAAACCACCTCCTATACCTTCGAAGATACCGAGCACGCAGCCGATCTCTTTGCGTTGAAGCAACTCGGCAACATCTACACGCGGATCCATAACCCAACCACCGATGTCCTCGAAGCCCGCATCGCGTCTCTTGAAAGTGGAGTTGCCAGCTTGGCCCACAGTTCGGGACAAGCCGCAATCACCAACGCGGTCATGAATATCTGCAACTCGGGTGATCACATCGTATCGGTTTCCCAACTGTATGGCGGCACCTACAACCTCTTCCACTACACGCTGCCGAAAATCGGAATTGATGTCACTTTCGTGGATGCCGATGATCCAAGCGCATTCAAAGCAGCGATCAAACCAAACACCAAAGCGATCTTCGGTGAAGGCCTCGGCAATCCGCGCCTCAACATCTTTCCATTCGAAGAAGTCGGAGCGATCGCAAAAGAAGCCGGTATCCCACTTATCATTGATAACACCGCACTCTCACCATATCTCAATCGCCCCCTTGAATGGGGTGCCAATGTCGTCGTCCACTCCACCACGAAATACATCGGTGGACATGGGACCGCAATTGGAGGGGTCGTGGTCGATGGTGGCAATTTTGACTGGGGTAACGGAAAGTTTCCTGGATTCACCGAAGCAGATCCCAGCTACCATGGACTCGTACACTGGGATGCATTCAAAGAATTCCCACCCGCTGGAGGAGCCAATGTCGCCTACATCCTCAAAATGCGTCTCCAACTCATGCGCGATACTGGAGGATGCCCGGCCCCTATCAACAGTTGGCTCAAGCTGCAAGGGATCGAAACCCTGCACCTGCGCATGGCCCGAATTTGTGAAAACGCTATGGAAATCGCAAAATACCTCGACACTCATGACAAGGTTTCTTGGGTCAATTACCCCGGACTCCCTTCCAACGCCCACCACACCGCTGCCAAAAAATACCTATCAGGCGGATTCGGCGGGCTGCTTGGATTTGGCGTGAAAGGCGGCATCGAGACCGGTAAGAAATTCATTGAAGGCCTCAAAATCTTCAGCCACTTGGCCAATATAGGAGACGCCAAATCACTGGCCATTCATCCCTCCTCGACCACCCACTCCCAACTCACCGAAGAAGAACAAATCAGCAGCGGAGTCACCCCAGACTATGTCCGCCTCTCAATGGGAATCGAAGATAGCGTCGACCTCATCGCCGACCTGGATCAAGCCCTGGCTCAAATCTAGACGAGCCAGCCAGCCAACACTCGAGATAACGACTCCCAGAAAGACATTCACCTCTGGCAAAAATTTGCACGTCGAGTCACGTTTTTTCATACGGCTTTATGCGAAAACTTGTCCCCACCCACGGCTCATCCAACCTACCCATACGGTCAAAACTACAAGCACGAGCTGATTTCAGATAAGCACCTCCAAAGGGCAACAAGTCCTTGGCGCTCATCTACTGACTGCGAGATGGGACCTTCCAGCACACGGCCTTTGTGTAATTACCCTAGCTTCATCTGAACACGCTACTACTGGAAACGTTCGGTTTCGTTGTTCTCAAGGTTATTGCTCCGGAATCACCGGTATGCGCAGACATGCATCGTAATCACCGCCAAAATGGAGGACATGCGTTCCGGAATTAAGCGTCAGGTCTTTGGTGAAGACCGGTGATGGGCAAGGTTCATAGGAAGCAACTACAAGTCGCAATCGCTCACCTTTTCGGAAATAGGTTGCGCTTGGCTGAAGCGTCACGTCAACGGGAACGATTTCATCAGGCCGCAAAAGGAGTTCAGACCTACCCCTCAACTCGACTCGCCAAGAGGTCGTTAGCTCTGGATCTTTCTCACGGCGTGAGACCCGAAGGTACCCGCGGGTCACAACGTCGTCCGAGACGCCGATGGTTCCATTGAAACGGACGGGGTTCCCTTTTTCATCCAATTTGTCGGCGACGATGCACAAAATCATATCGTCGGGATGAGGGTCACCAGCACCGCCTGGTCGCGCTTCTACCCAAAGCCGCAAGTTCATAAATCCGCTGACTTCGGTATCCTGCTCGAATGTATAATCAAACGCTGCAGAACCATGCGCACCGCTGTAGGTAACCTCGGCAGCGGTCGACCGGGGTTCATCCTGCAATGAGTCTTTATTGATATACAGGCCACGATAATGCGTTCGCGCAAGGGGCCATTCATTTTCCCAACGCACTGCATGTACCTCTTCGCGGCTAGTCCGCACCTCAAGCCTCACCGGCTTTGCCGTATCAAACTGATTTGATGTATCCTTCAGAAAGTGGTCCATGAAGTCTCTAATGAGAGACTGGGCTTGCTCTGAATAGAATTCGGACCACTTGCCACCTCGATGAGTATATAGCCATTTCTTGGAAGAACTGACTCGCTCAAATGCCCGATGAGACCCACGCGTGTGTAACTCATGATCAGAAAATGAGCCGCAGACCAGCATGGGCGTTTCGATGGATTCAAGGGCCGCGGCCCTATCCGCCCAGTAAGGATCCATCAGAGGGCGGATCTGAATCATCTCGGGAGGGATAGCCCCCTCCATTTGCACAAAATCCTCTATTGTTTGATTCAAGGTTCCCTTCACCTCAGTATGCCACCAGAAATTTAAAAACCCGGATCCCGTTACCCCACCGGGGCATGCGACATCACGGTATAAATCCGTCAACCCTTCCCATGGAACCATACATCTCAGCGCGGAAGGGCCCGTTCCCGTGTAGGGGCTCGCGGCAGCGAGGAATTGGCTAATCGCCAGATAGCTGACGCCTAAAAGACCGACCTTACCGGTGCACCAGTCTTGTTTTCCAACCCATTCAATGGCTTCCCGATAATCACTCCCTTGATCTTTCGAAATGATCGAAGCCCTACCACCGCTGTTTGCGTAGCCCGTTAGATTGAGATTTACGAGAGTATAGCCCGCAGCCACCCAATAATTCGGATCGGGCGATTCCCAGCTAGTTAATTCCGAGAACTGCGGATTCGGGTGCCCTTGGGGAATTAGACGATACTGCTGCGGCGGGCCTCCAAGAGGTGTTTTCCCAAGAGCCGGAGTGATATGATTGTCATATGGATGAGCACACATGACCACCGGATCCGGAGATCCGCCCAAAGTTCTCGCCTCAGAGCGGAACACATTGGCTGTCAGTGAGTAACCTTTAGAAATTGGAACTTCGACGTCATACTCGCAATTCACATCCGGGTCCGCATCCTTCAAAGTGCATTGGGGACGAAAAAGTTGACCGTTCCTGACGGCCTGCTTCAACATCGGCCAGGCCGCGTGAATGGTTTTCAATGTCTCAATCATTTTTACCCCTCAAAACTATTTAATAAGTACGAGACTTGATAAGTAATGAAGGATCACCTTATCAGGCTGGATCGTGAAATCGCATTGATCTGGGTTAAGAATTGCAGTGATATTTTCGCAGGAATCGACTGAAACCTTCAGGTGTCAATCCAAGAAAGTTGGCAATATCTTTTTGTGGAACGAGAGCTAAGATCTCGCGATATTTGTCCGCAAGGAATCGATACTTTACCGTCGTGTCAGATATGGTTTTTATAGAGAGAAAATCTTTATCTTCGAGCAGCGTGTGAAGCAATTTGATCCTAAGATACTCTCCAAACTTTCCGGATCTCAGGTAGCATTCATAGAAAAGTTCGTAAGGTATGGAAACTGCAGAGGTTGTCGTAATCGCGAAGACGTTATCTGAAGCCATAGAATTGGTTACAGCACTCACGATATTTGAGCATAAATTATTCTTCTGAAAAAAACGGTTAATCATAGGGTTCCCATCCTCTGTAACAAATCCTGAGGCTGTGATGCCGCCAGCAATGAAAAGAACCTCACTGCAAATGGACACTTGGCTGAAAATGATCGATTTCTTTGGATAGAATCTCTCTTCAAGTTGATGTTCAAATTGCGCCCATTCCTTCGCCGGGATATCGATATTTAATCGAGAGATATCGCTTCGTAAAATAGCTATCGGTTCCATAGGGTCCAGTTACTCGGAGTAAATAAAATTTTCGTTGGCATTTCTCGCGGCTTATAGAGGCCCTCAAGGCAACCGAATAATGTTTTATGTCTATCTATTTTCGCGCGATTGGGGAAGAAAAAGGGGGCGGAGAAGAAAAAGGGTTCGACACAAAGAGATCGGTAACAGATAGCCCAAAAACATCGGTAACACTTGTATGTGGCAATGCCCTGGCTGATTGATATCGAGATCCAAGATCTGCTAAAATTTCAGAGATTGTATACAGCTCCATAAGGCCTAAAATATGGGGCATTATAAAATTTTATGCTATCGGCATAAAACTACAGGTTCAGATATTCAATTTAGAAACCGTCCAGAAAATGGGGCAAAGTCATTCTCTTTCTACGAGTATGCCCTCGGGGCTTGTATATGAATTACGATCTCTTTCGGATCAGGACCCTTTAAAACTCCATTTTTTAGAGCCCCCTGTGGAGAATTTGCTCTTTGCAACGCTGAGAGTCCGTGCAGTCGCACTTAGAAAAGAGCTTGTGGAAGTGACTGTATCAATGCTTCCTGAATACTCTACGCTGGGATTCTCTTCCACCAAGAATTGGTCTGGGCAGCGCGTTTGGCCGACTATATTTTCGAACCAGACAGTAAGACCCAAATCTTCTACAGCCGACTCACTCAAATACTTAAGGAGTCTTTTGTTAAGGCTCTTCGGAGGATTCCATGTTATGCGTAGCTTAAGTAGACGTTTGGAATTTTCCGAGGGTTCTTCAATGATTTCTGCAGTTTGAGGAATGTTGAAAGAAACTACGCGGACTACCGACTTTTTAGCTTGTTCTTGCCAATTTTCTTTGGAGTCGAATTCATGGTCCATGTCGAATGCAGCAACATGAAGCATCCAAAGATTTTTATGGAATTCGTTTAGGCGTTCACCGACTGGTTCACCCTCAATATTCTTGCGCCGACCTACCAACTCGCCTGCATCGATATCGATAACAAGTTTGCTGACGGTCGGCGATTTTTGATATATAGCCTCCGTGTGAACAAGGATTTTGCATGCGGCAACTGCTGGCGGATGCAACACAGATTGGTCAAGCCGATCGAAAATTTGTATGGGTTGGTAGCTAAAACCAGCCTCAGAAGATCTCCGAAGTGTTATGTCTTTGAAAATTTTCTTAGAGATCGCATAAGGCTCAATGAATTCGATCTCCGGAAGATCGTCATCGCGGAAATCATTAAAGACTACGAAGTCCCCTACTCCGGGGCGACGCAGTATCTTAAATCGCATAACGTCATTGAAGCGCGAAGGTGGATTATAGACATTGTTCAAATCTAGGATATTAACACGCTTCGAACCGAGTACTACAATAAGAAACTCGATTGGTTTAATAGGCATTGTCATTAGTTTCCTAATACTATTTCCATAACTAAGGATCTCAGCCAAGATTTTGTCAAATAGCGAAAGGACATTGATATTGCGCAGAGAATTTATGCGGATTTTTGGAAATCGAT
>JBCCBL010000160.1:0-6673 GCA_039034055.1 Verrucomicrobiota bacterium
CTGGAGAACGATTCAAAAGTATAAGATTCCATCCCGCTTCTGCGAGAATCTTCGAAATTTCGAGCCCGATTCCCCCTGTCGAACCGGTTACCAAGACTGTTTTATTCGTTTTCATAAAGTTTTTACTGGATTGTCCGAGATGATTGTTTGATCCGCTGAATGCATTGATATTCAGGCAGTTGAATCGATTCGATGCTACATTTCAGGTGCGGTATATTCGCCTATTTCATTTGATTTCGAGGCAAATCAATGGGGACTTCCTAAATCCATTAACTCATTTGTAAATACCGGAGATTTTTTACTTTCTTATTTTGGCGTGACGTGTCAACGTGTAATGAGCTAAAGCTGTGTAATCAAATCGAAAATACCAGATACAGAATTAATCGTGTCAGGTATTTTTCGGCATGGTTTCGTAGCGCCCCTCTATCCCTAATGTGATTCGTAGTGATTTCACAGTTACAACGTCATGTCAGTCCACTACTCCCTCGGATCTAAGAAGCATCTCTTTTATCGAGACAAGCTCCTGAAGAGAAAAGACAACGATCCTCTTTCAACGTCCGATTTTCGAGATGCTTGATGAGAGGCACCTTTGCTCATTTACCTCCCAATCATAAACGCCTCCAACATGCCCCCTTACTTCAAGGCAATTGCACCTCTAATCTGCATCATCTGCTCGTCCCTAATTGCGCAGTCCGTTGAAAAATGGGACCGCTTCGAAGTAAGCCTTCTCGGCCCGTCAAGCGGTAATCCTTATGTCGATGTCACTCTCGAAGCTACCTTTAGCCAAGGAGGCACCAGTATTACGGTGCCGGGTTTCTATGATGGAAACGGAATCTACAAAATCCGTTTTATGCCGCGCTCTGAGGGCGTCTGGAATTACACAACTGCTAGCAGTGCCCCGGCTTTGGATGGCCAGACCGGTTCGTTTACTTGCGTGCCCCCTACCGGAAACAATCACGGTCCAGTCAGCGTGCGAGACACCTTCCATTTCCAATATGAAGATGGGACCCCCTATTTTGAAAATGGCACAACCGTTTATGGCTGGATCAACCAGACAACAGCCTTGCAAGATCTGACCTTGCAGACTCTAAGCCAACACAGATTTAACAAATTGAGGCTGTGCGTGTTTCCAAAGTCGTTCTATTACGGGAATGATGTCGAGCCGGAGCACTACCCGGTTGAGGGCACCCTAGAAAACTGGGATTTCACCCGTTTCGTCCCTGCTTACTGGCAAAACCTAGAGACGCGAGTAGGGCAGCTCCGCGATCTGGGCATTGAAGCGGATATCATCATCATCCACCCCTACGACAGTCAGGGTGGCTTGACCTTCGGGTTTAAAAACAATCAAACCCAGGAAGAACAGGAGCGCTATTGGCGCTATCTAATTGCCCGTCTGGGGGCCTACCGCAACGTCTGGTGGTCCATGGCCAACGAGTATCACCTGGTTGGATACGAAGATGATTTTTGGAATAACATGGGAATTTACTTCCAAAATGAAGACCCCTACAACCACCTACGGAGTATTCACAACTTTCCGGGAAACGTGTTTAACCAGAATAGCTCGTGGATCACCCACGTCAGTTACCAGGGTAATCCCTATGATCCAGAAAAAGGAGGTCTCCAACTTCGCAACTGGTATCAAAAACCCATAGTCTATGACGAGGCTCGATATGAGGGCGATGTAGACAGAAACTGGGGTCAATTGAGCGGCGAAGAAATGACCCTACGCTATTGGGATGCCACGGTCAAGGGCACCTATTTGGGGCATGGCGAGAGTTACTTTTCGGCGGACAATATTCTTTGGTGGTCTCGGGGAGGCAGCTTAAAAGGCACCAGCCCAGAGCGTATCGATTGGTTCGATACTCTAATGAACTATATCCCCGAGAAAAAGCTCGAACCCGTCAGCGGTGATGAACAAGCCGGCCAAAACGGAGACGACTATTTCCTCTATTACTATGGTGAGGAGACCGAAACCAGCCGTTCCTACAGCATGCCAGCCGGTATCAATTACCGAGTGACCTTACTGGATACTTGGAATATGACGATTGCTGACATGGGCGTCCAATCAGGCGACTTTTCCATTGCGACGCCCGAGGATCCCTATCTGGCGGTGCAGATGTATAAGTCCGGAACAGAGCCCACCGCGCCGACCTTCATAATCGATTCATTCACCGCTAACAAAGCCTATATCGGAAATGCCTATACGGGTTCCGTCGCTAGTCGCGCCTTCGACCCCAATGGAGATGCCATCAGCTACCTTAAAACGTCCGGACCGGGATGGCTAAGTGTCGCAGCGGATGGCACTTTAAGTGGATCGCCCTCCGCTGCGGATATTGGAAGCAATATCTTTAGCGTCGAAGTTTCGAATACCAATGGCGAGAGCGATACTGCGACAATGACGATTCTGGTTGTCTCCAGCGAAGTATCCCCGATCCAATTCGATGATTTTAACAGTGGATTTGGAAACTGGAGCAGCAGTGGGGACCTCTGTTTTTATGTCGATAATAACGATGGCACCGGCGAAGTGGGTTTCAAAAACCAGGGCGATCAGGCGATTCTTTCCGGCGACAATGATCTTCCCTTAGATGGATTTACCGATGCTATCATTGAGTTCTCGTTTAGGATGAATAATCGTTTAGAGAACGGCGATCGATTTATTCTGGAGATGACTATCAACGGGGGTAAAAGCTATACTCAAGTGGACTCGTTTTCAATAAACGATTTCGCGAGCAACGTGACTCATTATGAGACCGTAATCATCGGTTCATATACCCTGACCGACCAAACCCGATTCCGCTTCGCTAACAAATCAAACAGGAATGACGAGTTAACCTATATTGATGATATTCGCATCTCGGGGTCGGGCGGTACCGGCGTCAATCCGCCACCAACAAACACTCCACCTGTGTTTAACGTCGATCCGATCAATGGTCTTAGCGCAGGTGTTGACAGCAATTACAGCGAAACCGTTTCCGGCACCGCTACGGACGCAGATGGTGACGCGCTCGCATATGGCAAGGTCGGTCGAAACAGCGGGCCCGGGACCGACTGGTTAACGGTTGCTTCCGATGGCAGCCTAAGCGGCACCCCGACCTCATCCGAAATCGGCTCTCATTCCTGGACCATTCAAGTCTCCGATGGCAATGGCGGCGGGGACTCCGCTTCCTTGAACATTACGGTCGAGGCTGTTAACAGCCTACCCATTTTCGCAAGCGATCCAATCAATGGATCCAACGCCAGCGAAGATGCTGCCTACAGTGAATCGATTGCGGGCAGTGCCAGCGATCCAGACGGCGATACCCTCACTTATAGCAAAGTCAGCCGTGATAGTGGAACCGGTACGGACTGGTTAACCGTTGCCTCCGGCGGTGCCCTAAGTGGTACCCCAACTGCATCTGAAATTGGCCTCCACTCCTGGACCGTTCAAGTCTCCGATGGTAACGGTGGGCTCAACTCTGCGACCCTGAACATCACAGTCGATGCGGTAAACAGCCCCCCCATTTTCGCAAGCGATCCAATCAATAGATCCGACGCTAGCGAAGATGCCGCCTACAGTGAGTCGATCGCAGGCAGTGCCAGTGATCCAGACGGCGATGCCCTAACCTACAGCAAAGTCAGCCGCGATAATGGACCCGGGGCGGACTGGTTAACGGTTGCCTCGGATGGCAGTCTTAGCGGTACGCCAACGGCATCCGAGGTCGGCTCTCACTCTTGGACTATTCAAGTCTCCGATGGCAATGGTGGCGTCGACTCTGCAATCTTGAACATTAGAGTCGACGCTGTTAACGACTTCCCTTCCATCATAATCGCAGATTTTGTAGATGATTTCCCGGACGCTGATGGGGATGGATTTCAACTCGAAGAAGGCAGTCTAAATCCAGGCTGGGAATACCTCTGGAACCCAAGCGGGATCATCCCGGATTCCGAGAATTATGCACTACTTTTTGCGAATACCGCAGACCCAGAAAAAACATTTTGGAATGACGGAATCTTCACTGCCAATGGGAGTATTCTCTTCAATGCTGAGGAGCAAGGTGACTTTCAATATGGTCGCATCGGACCGGCTTTTCAGGGTATGCATCCGGGAGGCGGCGTGGATGGTGATTTCCGAGCAGTCGTCGCATATACGCTCCAAAGCGGTGAGGCCGGAGATGTTTCTATCACCAACAGTTTCCTCCAGAGATCCAAGAGTGGGAAGGAAGTTGTCCTAGATGTCTACGTAAACGATGCTTTTCAATGGAGCAGGTCGTCAACGGGTCAATCCGTGAACTTTGATGGAGATCTAGGCACACTCGGAGTCGGTGATACCGTTTACGTGATGCTCGGAGCAGGCAGCGACGGCACCGGTGCAGATGCAAGCACTCTGGATTTTACTTTGGAATTGGTAAATCTAACCCCGCCCAACAATGATCCCCAATTTGCCCTTGATCCATTTAGCCGATCCAACGCCAGCGAAGATGCTGCCTACAGTGATTCAATTGCGAGCAGCGCCAGCGATCCAGACGGCGATACCCTGAGTTACAATAAAACCAGTCGCGACAGCGGCCCGGGAAGCGATTGGCTTACCGTCGCCTCAGATGGAGCGCTCGGTGGAACTCCCTCAAACTCCGAAATTGGTACGCACTCATGGACCATTCAGGTAGCAGATGGCAATGGCGGCCTAGACAGCGCGGTTTTGACGATTATCGTGGATGCCGATACCACGCCAGTGCAGACTCCATTCTTGGGATCGCCCCATACAATACCCGGACTGATTGAGGCGGAACACTTCGACTATGGAGGCCCAGGTATCGCTAGCAATGACACCACGAGCGGTGACAACGGAGGAGGCCGACCTGATAGCGATACGGACGTTCATTTACCAGGTGCCTATGAATATTCAGGCAGTCGAATCGGTTGGGTGGCCGCAGGTGAGTGGATGGAATACACCGTCGATGTGCAAACCGCCGGAAATTACGATATGGTCTTTTATACCTCGCGCCAAAGTGGTGGCTCCACTACCGTTCATGTTGAATTTGAAGGAATCGACGTAACTGGCTCGGTCAACCTTCCCTCAACCGGTAATTGGAATACTTTCCAGGAAACAATCGTTCAGGTTTCTCTTAATGCAGGAGAACAAGTCATGCGCGTAGCCATCGATTCGGGCTCTTCCGATCTGGAATGGTTTCAATTCAATGCGGTAAATGGACCACCCACGTTTTTAGAGGAATCTTTTACTAGTCCTGACGCCAGCGAAGGCATCGCATACAGTGATACGATTGCAGGTAGCGCGACTGATCCAAACGGCGATACCTTGAGTTACGACAAGATCAGTCGCGATAGCGGCCCTGGAAGCGATTGGCTTTCCATCGCCTTGGACGGGACGCTATCTGGAACGCCCTCTCCTTCCGAGATCGGCATTCATTCCTGGACCGTTGAGGTCGATGATGGTAGTGGAGGCATGGATACCGCGTCCCTGAGTATCGTGGTCAATCCTGCCAGCCAAACAATTGTGATTGCCGATTTTGCAGACGATTTTCCAGAAACGGGTGGCGATGGTTTCCAGGATGATGAAGGCGATCGAGTTGCCGGTTGGGATTATCTCTGGAATCCGGGAGGCGTGTTGGCCGATGCCGAAAATTACGTCTCCTTGTCTCCAAATACCGTCGAGACGAGCCGGGACTTTTGGAATGAAGGTGTTTTCACTTCGAACGGCAGTCTGCCATTCAATGACGTCGGACAGGGGGATTTTCGTTGGGGCCGGGTTGGCGTCGGTGCTAGCGCGTTACACCCAGGCGGGGGTGAGAACGGAGACTTCCGCGCGATTGCCGCATACACACTTCAAGATGGGGAAGCAGGGACCGTCTCTATCACCAACAGCTTTGTTCAGAGAGCTAATGCCGGAGGTCAAGTAGCCCTCGACGTCTACGTGAATGACACCTTTAAATGGAGCGTAACCTCGGTAGGCGACTCTGTCGTTTTTGATGGTGATTTGGGCACCCTTGAAACAGGTGACACCATCTACGTGATGCTGGGTGGGGGTAGTGATGGTTTCGTCAAAGATGCGACTACACTCGATTTTACTCTGGAAGCAACCAATTCTCCAACCATCTACACAACCCCTGAGATACCAGTTGCACTCACCCTAACATCTGAAATCAACGATGCATCGAACTTTTCTCTGCTGACTGTTCAAGCTGACGGACACTTGGTCTTCAGTTATGTGCGACATAAAGATGGGTCAAAATACGACTATGTTGTTTTAACCAGTGATGATATGATCGAATGGAACGATGTGGAAAACGTCGATACATCGCAGCGCCCGATTCACACCATCACAAACAGTCTTAACGAAAACTACGAATTGAGCCACCTCTTCTTCTCGGGGGAAACAGAAGTGCTTTATGTGAAAGTGCAAATGATCGAAATCGCTTCATTTTAGCGGCTGCCATTCTAGACAAGATTCAATTCGGATAGCTACTCCCCTGCCCTCAAGGGCCGTGCCCTGACCAAGATTAAGGGCTTCGATCCAACATCTAGCCCTCGCGTTTAAACGACCACTCGGGTCTGCCAGGAGACAAAAGCCTTCTGGGGCTCGCAGTTGTGCGCAATTTTAAGATTAATACACCCAATTACACTGATTCGCGTTCATTTTGATAGTTCAAGGTAGGGGCAAGCAGAGGACGCTTGACCC
>JBCCBL010000161.1:0-6659 GCA_039034055.1 Verrucomicrobiota bacterium
CGCTATCAACATCTAAAAACTCAAATGAATCCAGCTTTTGCAGGATTGAATCATCACTCCGTAATCTTAATTCGACTGACAATTCGGATGAATCTATCTTGTAGCGCACCTTATTATGCACGACTGAAGGCCAGTTCATCGTCGGTTCAATTGGAATACTAAACCGGGCATCCTTGGAATTTCTAGTCCCAAATACGCCGTAGCCGTCATCAGCGCGACTCGAAGCCAGATGATTATTCTTCCCGACCCAATAAAGCAACCTTCCTGGGGGCCAGTAGCGCGCTTCGGCAGACTCGGCTGATACAAGGGATTTAGCTGGTGTAATTACATTGTCTAACCTCACAACAATCGCATCGTCACCCTCTGGAATCGATTCTCCGAAAATTTTCATCGGATCTATTTCAAAACTCTCAGCTAAATATTCTATGACGGGCTCTAATGGATCCTCTGGGTCATTTACGGGAATGATTTCAATTTTAGGAATCCCTCTCACCCTGATCTCCATTTCTTCAAATGCTAAGGCTTGCGTATATGGATTCCACAATTCGAGCACCATTCTCATTTCTCCTGTTATCGGGTCCGATGCGTGATTTCTCGCTGAAAATTGTATTCCGAAATCGGTGATTATCGGTGCGATGACATGAACAAAATCACCGTCTCCGGGATCCATATCAGAATATCCACGCATCTTGAATAGACGACGCGGATCGTTTTCTGTTCTTCCGATAGGTAAGTCCTCACTCGGCGCATGCATATACGAGGTGTAGTCGAGCCACGACTCCAGTCCTGGGCCCAGAAGACCCGGGTCTAAGCTCAAGTCTTGCAAGAATCCTGGCTCACCATCGGTCCGTGTCAGCAGTCCCAAGGACATCATCGTGATATCCTGTTCCGAGTAACGCAACCCCGCACCCAAAGCCGCCGGTGCTAAATTTAATAAATCCAAATTTTCGATACGATTCGTGAAATTCAAATCCTCTTCAGAACGTGGATCGATAGGATAAAATTCATCTTCACTGACACCTGGATTGAGCAGCTCAAAGTAAGCCCCTAAACCGCCCCGCTGATACACAAAAGGCGATTTTTCTACAGGTGATTCAAAACTCTCGAACCCACGATCCCCGGTGCCTACCTGTACTTTCATCGACTCATCTGAAATGTAATAGGCATAGGCGCCTCCCTCATTGATTCCGATTTCTTCTGCATAAATGTCCTCATGCTCGAAATCTTCAGAAAACAGCACCCGAGGCACACTTGCACCGAGAGGATCATCCGAAACCAGGCTGCCTAGAAACGCTGGCTCTGATAAATTTGCGGAGGTGTCCCAAACCCCCAACCAACCATGGGGAGCTTGCTCATTGATCATTTGCAAGGGAGCAATCGCTCGAGCGTCCTCAGAGGCGATTTTATACAGTTGCCCAATCGCAACCGAGAGCGCCACTTTGGCCTGCTGCCTTGCCAGCAATTCCGTTTGCATGCGGACTCGATCATTGTTCATCTGCTGCGTCAGTTGCAATAGGACCGCGATCAGGAGCGTCAAGAAGGAGATCATGACCAAACAAATGATTATCGCAAAGCCCGGCGGCTTTACGAAACATCTGGCACCAGTATCCCCATTCTGCTTTGGCAACGTCATCTTCTACAATGAGATGCTATACTATAAGCAAAAGGCAGACCCGCTTGCTAATTTACGCTAAAATGTGTGAATCTACGACACTGCTGGCCGAGGAGTGTTTTCAACTGAAGGGCTCCCCGCTTTCATCTGAAAGAAATCAATGACATTAAAAAACGCCTAAACCGTGGTGGTAGCCATTACTCCACCGTCAATAAGAACGCTAACACTGATAGATCTTGATACCGCGACGCAGATAGGTCGGCACGTCAAGATCCGCCCCATCAAAGAGATTGCGATCCGTCTTGTCGAAAAATCCTCGCTGCTCTCCTTCCGAGAAAAATGAGAATTCCTCCTGCTCGCGACTATCGGCGGCCTGTTTTTTAGCCAATTTAGAAGTATGAACCCGCGGACCTTTCCCATCCGGTTTAGCACCCGGATCGAGCGGGTTTCGCTTCGATTTCGGCTCGGCCATTTCAATCAGCTCGAGAGGCTCGGGCTCACCCGCAATCCGGATCTCCTTGCGCTCTTTCAACACGCCTCGGTGACCCATATCACTGACCCCGAGCACACAAATTTCGATACGTTGTTTTTGATCTTCGTCAATAGTCGCTCCAAGCAGCGTCTCATCCTTGCTCGAAAACATCTCGTTCACCGTATTGGCTATGCGATGCACGTCGCTCATGCCAAGATCCGTGCCTCCGGTGATGCTGACAATCAGTCGCTCAGCCCGATGAGCCCCCTCCGGCGCATGCAGGAGCGGACACTGTTTCAGGGCGGCAAGCGCCTGATCCACCGCGCCTTCTCCATCACCCAAGCCAACCCCAAAAAGCGTCTTGTTCCCGATTCCATCCAGGACCCGCTGCAACGAGGCGAAATCATGATTGACCAACCCGGTTTTCAAAACAATCCCGCAGATTGCCCGAACACCCGACTCCATCCACTGATCCCCCTGCTCAAAAGCCGACAGAATATTCTGAGCTTCGTCATCACCTTGCACGAGTAGATCGTTGGGAAGAGGAATCACTGCTTGGCACTGTGAACGAAGTTTGGACAGGGCGGCATCAGCCACTTCAATCCTCCTTTGGCCTTCAAACGAAAAAGGATAGGTGACGAACGCGATGACCATAGCTCCCAATTTTCGCGCAATATCCGCAAACACCGGAGCCGCCCCAGAGCCAGTACCACCGCCTAGACTCGCAACAACAAACACTAAATCCATGCCATGCAAGCTGCGCTCGATTGCCCCGACTTCTTGCTCCGCAGCTTCACGACCGCGATCAAAATCCCCTCCGGTCCCGAGACCTCGCGTCAATTTACGACCGAGGAGCAATTTCTCCTGAGCTACTGAAGTTCCCAATGCCTGTGCATCCGTGTTGGCCGCGATCAACTTGACCGCTGAATAAGCCCCCAATTGCAAACGATCCACGACCTGAGTCCCGGCTCCACCGACTCCGACGATGGCTATTTGTGTTTGCTGGACCTGATCCCCCAAGATCTGAGGGTCAAAGCCCGATTCTGTATTATATGCAGACACTATTCTCCCCTATAGATTAAAATTCAAAATGCGCGCCACTTTCTTGATCAACGTATTGCCAGATCCCGACGATTGAGCCGGCGACGACTCACGCGAGGTAAGGCCATAATGCAACAAACCAAGTGCCGTCATATAATCGTTGGTCCTCAGATCCTCGGTCACCCAACGGGGAGGCATCCCTAAGTGACTCGGCACCTGAAATTGCATCTGCGCGAGCTTGCAAATATCGGGTAACGCGGCACTCCCACCAGTGACGAATACCCCAGATGGAATCTCAGCCGGGGTTCCAAATGAGCCCAATTGCTTTTTGATAATTGAAAACAACTCATCGAGCCGAGCATGGATAATCTGGGCGATCCCGTATTGGGTAATCTTGCGATCCCCAATCGTATAATCTCCATACAACCAGATTGTAGACTGCTTATCTTCCTTCTCAACGAGGCACTTTCCGTGTTTTTTCTTAATAAAATCAGCCTGTTTGCGATTCACGCGGAGACCCATCGCCAAATCATTGCTAATGTGATCCCCACCGACACTGACCACTCCAGTCCGGACCACCGACCCGTTTTTAAATAGAGCATAATCTGTCGTACCACTTCCGATATCAATGACGAGCGCTCCCGCTTTTTTTTCGGCATCGCCAATCACCAAAGATCCCGAAGCCAGGCTGGAGACAATCATATCTTCAACCCGCAAACCAAAACCATTGATCACCCGGATTTGATTGTGAAGGCTGCGCTCATCGCCACTGATCGACCAATAACCCACTTCTAGGCGTTCACCTTGGAGGCCTACTGGATTCTCAACAATTTGTCCGTCGAGTAAAAATGAGTTGCGAATGTGGTGAATGAACAAACGCCCATCGCCCAACTCTTTGCCTTTAGCCTGCTCCGTAATTTTTTCCACATCGCGCGTCGTCACCCGCTGGTCGCTCGCTTGAATCGAAGTGACCCCAACACTATAACAACCCTGGAGGTGGCGGCCACTTTGCGCTAAATAAACCGCTTCCAGGGAAATGCCGGCCTGCTCCTCTGCAGCATGGATTGCTGCATGCGCACACTGACACACCGCTTTGAAATCAACAATCTCCCCCTTACGCATCCCGTGAGTCGGGCAATCCGCTCGCGCAATGATATTCAGGGAAGTGTCGTCGATGACCTCGGCCACCAGAACCACTACTTTGGATGTCCCGATTTCGATCGCTCCTATGACTCGGCTGCTACTCATGACAATTTGTAGTGATTTCTAAATACATACGACTAAAGCAGATGTTCTCGCTTTCGATGAGGCGTTCTCGCTAAATCAAAACGGACGATAGCTCGATCATCCACCGTGAGATCTACGACTTGAAGTCTTCGTTTGCCGAGATCAACCCCGCCCGCAATCAATTCCTCCATGAGACGATCCAATCGGATAAGCTGGGCCTCCAGTGACTCAGGGTCCAAAATAAGCTCATCGCACCAATCGGTTCGCATCACAAAATAATGCCCCAACAACCCTGATTGGCTGCTTTTCTGCCTCAGCACAATAGAGCTAACGGCTGAAAACCATCGCGGCGTCATCTCGCGAATGGTGGCCTGGAGGTGATTCAAAGAAATAATTTCTTCAATGGGCTGGTAGCGACCACCATTCGAACGCAGCGCGACCCCACCAATTGCCGGGAGACGGAGCAACGTGTTTCGGCTAAATCCGTGGGCTTTGAAACTCGCTCCATCCGAATCCACCAATCGTAATTCACTTCCTGTCGGGCCTTGCACCACCATCTTAAAAATCGGATGCCGCTCCAACACGCGAATGTTGATAAACGCATTGGCGATGCTGCGCTCGACGGTCGCGGATCGAATCTGCTCAAATTCTTCTAAGCGCTGCTTGATATCAAAAATATCCACATTCACCAACGCGGCACCCTCATAAAGATTAAGGTGTTCCTTAACAAAAGACTCCGTCAAAACCCCATCGGTCTGAAAACGAATCTCCTGAATCTCTGGATGATTCCCCACACCAGACAAAACACTACGCTGCATCGAATCTACCTTACCGCTCAGGCTATAAATTCCATAACAGACTGCCGAAAACACAGCGCATGCCAGCAAACCCTTGAAAATCGGAATCAGTCGCTTGCGCCACGCAAATGGGGTAACCGGAGCTTCTCCGACATCTTGAGAGAGTGCTTTCCAAGAGCGGTTCGTCCCGCCTTTATAACCCGACTTTGGGCCCTGGTTTTTTCTCCTATTTGCCATATCGCTCAGTCCATCGCGCAACCGCGGGAGACAGCATCGTTTTGAGTAATTCCAAAAAGCTCAATCCATTGCACGAGACACTCTTCGGAAGTAAACTCGTCGGAGTGAGACCAGGCAATGAATTAATTTCTAAAAAAACAGGTTTTTCATTAGAATCAATGATGTAATCTGCCCTTGCGTAATCTCGGCAACCACATTTCCCAAAGATTAATTCGGTTGTCGTTTGAATCTCTTTAGTAAGAGAATCTGAAATACACGCCGGATATTCATAGGTTGACCCACCTGCTGTGTATTTATGCTCATAATCATAGACACCGTTCTCCGGACGAATCGCAACAACCCCTTGGGCCTTCCCATGCAAAATACCGATACTGCTCTCCAGCCCAAATACTCGCTGTTCTGCCATCCATCGACCCTCCTGAATATTCCCTTGGGCCAAATCATAGTCGGATTCCTTTTCGACAATATACAAGCCCACACTACTGCCTTCGTTAGAAGGCTTAATTACGAATTTCTCGCCCAGCCTCTGCGCACACTCCGTAAAACTTGGCATCTCGCTCGCGTCAAAAACCAAACTTTCGGCCACATGAGCGCCGACGCTTGAGGCGATATTCTTGGTTCTAACCTTATCGATACACAGTTCACTAGAGGCCGCTTCGCAGCCACAATACTCAATACCCAAGTCTTCCAACTGCGCCTGCAATTCCCCATCCTCCCCAAAGCGACCATGCAATACTGGGAAGACTACGGTTTCCTCAGGTTTAATAAAGCCGGGAACCTTAGCTTCAGTGAGATCGTGCGCGAAGAATTCCGACTCGTCTCGCAAAGCCTCAATCACCGCCTGCCCAGACTCTAAAGAAACCGAACGCTCGGGCCCGATTCCTCCATACAAAATACAAATCTTTGGTTTCTTCATGACGCTAAGACATCCTGCCACGACTGCCCGACCAATATGGCCTCGGGTTCCAATAAAATCCCAGTTTGCTCAAAGACAGTTGCGCGCACATGCCGGACTAACTCAACAATATCCTCTGAATTCGCAGCCCCCAGATTTACGACAAAGTTCGCGTGGACCTCGGATATCTGCGCATCCCCAACCCGAAAACCCTTCAATCCACAAACGTCGATCAGTCTGCCAGCATGATCGCCTTCCGGGTTCTTGAAAATACAGCCTGCACTGGACTCCCTGGGCTGGGCCTTTTTGCGCTTTTGCATATTCTCCTGAATACGCGCCTTCACAGCCATACTTGTCGATTGAGCATTGGACCGCAAA
>JBCCBL010000162.1:0-6641 GCA_039034055.1 Verrucomicrobiota bacterium
GTCTGCCAGGAGACAAAAGCCTTCTGGGGCTCGCAGTTGTGCGCAATTTTAAGATTAATACACCCAATTACACTGATTCGCGTTCATTTTGAAAGTTCAAGGTAGGGGCAAGCAGAGGACGCTTGACCCCCTTCTTTTGTTACCAACCCGCCCATCGGTCAACCGAGACGATTGCCCCGTCTTCCGATCAATTTCACTGCGAAGAAGTGTCGGGTATCGCCAGGGTTGATACTGAGTTTGAGGACAGTTGTCACAACGACCATGGAGTTTCTCCAAAGGTCACTCACCGTGCTATCCTACTCCTGGCAGGCTTCACTAATATCTGAACTCCTTTGCGCGCTAAATTAGCTATGTAGTTGATTTAGTTAACTATATATATAAAATTGTTGTTAATATATACAGCTTCCATAGGGTTTGCGAAACTCCAAATCACGGTTAGCTGGATTTTCAACCAACCTACTGCGCGTCATCCCAAATAGTGAGCAAAAAAAAACCTGAAGCAACCACCTCCAAGTATCAGAATTTAGTAGTCTTTACAGACGCCTGCACACGTCCGGCTCGTCAGACCTTGTTCGCAATACTGCCCCTATTTTGGATTAGTGGCATTTTTCCTATCAATGGATCTGAAGCCAGCGAAAATGCCGCCCACAACGATTCGATCGCAGCCGAAACGCTCAACGGTATGCCCACCACTGTCATCGCAGATTTTGTAGATGATTTTCCGAACGCCAGCGGAGACGGGTTTCAATTTGCAGAAGCTAACATGAGCCCGGGCTGGGAGTATCTCTGGAACCCAAGCGGGACCATCCCCAATTCCGAGAATTATGTTCCGCTTGCAGCCAATACTATCGATCCCGATAAGACATTTTGGGATGATGGAATCTTCACTGCGGACGACAGTATTTCATTCAGTGATGAAGGGCAGGAAGACTTTCAGTATGGACGCGTCGGACCAGCGGTTCAGGCTATGCATCCTGGAAACGGTGCCGATGGTGATTTTAGGGCCATCGCTGCATATACGATTCAAGGTGGTGAATCTGGAACGGTTTCCATTACCAACAGTTTCATTCAGAGAGCTAATAGTGGACAGGAGGTCGTTCTGGATGTTTACGTAAACGATGCCCTGCAATGGAGCACGTCTTCAACGGGTCAGTCCGTAAATTTTGATGGAGATCTGGGCGCGCTCGCGGTTGGTGATACCGTTTACGTGAAACTGGGAGCAGGCAGCGATGGCGCCGGGGCTGATGCGAGCACCCTGGATTTTACCCTGGAGTCCATCGTCGGACAAAACAACATCCTAAGCATCACTGCATCCTCGACTAATCTACCTTACATCGACGACGCTGCAGAACTCACTATCTCTTTTGATCCACTTGCAGATTCTGCGACTTTGACAACACCTACTGGAATCGTCGATTTGCTTGCAATCGATGCGGTCGATAGTTCGCCTCAAGATGGTGAAGTAGTCTATTCGGATACTCCGAGTATGGACTATACTTACATCGTCGAGGTTACGATAAATAGCCTTACTCAAAACGCACAAGAATCTGTCTTTGTTACAAGAAATTATGCAGCGAGTACTGAAATTTATAATACACCAAAGCCACGCTACAATGTATTGTTTATAATCGCAGATGATTTGAACTGCGATTTGGGCACCTATGATCACCCGCTGGTGCAATCACCGAATATTGATGCTTTAGCGGCATCAGGGAGGCAGTTCAATCGGGCCTACTGTCAATACCCAGTTTGCTGGCCATCTCGCAAAAGCTTCATGACGGGTCTGTATCCAGACCCTATCAACGCCCAGATTAAAAACGACCCTGTTAGAAATCAAAACCCACGCACCGTCACGATGTCTCAGCACTTTATGGCTAGCGGATATCAAGTCGACCGCGTTGGTAAAATTTATCACTATGACGTTCCTAGAGGTATCGGTGGGGCCGGAAGTGACGATCCTCAATCTTGGCTGCGCTGGTATGCACCCACGGGGCGCGACAGGGCTATAGAAGACGACATTGTTCGCGTTTCTTCGCTAAACCCCGATGTGAATTACAGCGGTGGATTGGGCGCCCAACTTAGCTGGCTATCTGATGAACACGATGGTGGTGAAAGTGACCTCGAGCATACAGATGGCTTGGTCGTGCTACAGGCCAATTCTCTTTTAAGTGAGTATGCAAATAATGATTCAGCATTCTTCCTAGCCGTAGGACTGTTTCGTCCTCACACCCCTTTCGTCGCCCCAAGTCAATATACAGACCTTTATGATCTGGATGATATAGTAGTCCCAACGGTTCCCGCGAATTATTTTGATGGTATTCCCTCCAAGGCCGTTAACTACTTAAGTGCCATTAGGTCTGACAACAACTTGGATCCAGCTGTCGCCAAACAAGCCATCCAGGCGTATTACGCTTCAATTAGTTTCGTCGACGCCAACGTAGGACGAATGCTCGATCAACTCGATACGCTAGGGCTTCGAGATTCCACGATTGTCGTATTCACCTCAGACCACGGGTTTCATATGGGCGAGCACGGACATTACCAAAAGAACACCCTGTATGAGAATGCAACTCGGGTGCCTTTCATAATTTCAATGCCAGAACAAGCAAGCGCGGGTGATAAAACCGATGCCTATGCTGAGATGATCGACTTGTATCGCACCCTGAGTGATCTAGCGGGCTTGCCTGAACCCTTTTTCCCGAAAGGCATGAGCCTTGAGCCAATCATGGAAAACCCGAACGTTTCCGTGCGTGATAGCGCTCTCAGCCAAATTGGTTCCGATTTCTCGATACGCTCAGGTCAATGGCGATACACAAAGTACTCCAATAATGCGATTGAACTGTATGATCATACCAATGATCCTGAAGAACTAATCAATTTGGCTGGAGATTCCAATTACGCATCGGTGATTGCGGAATTAGACACCGAACTCCAACTGAGAATCGCTGATGCCCAAGAAGCCAAACCGTATCCTTCAAACGGCAGAGAGCCCTATTTGGGCCGGCCGATTGAATTACCAGGCCTGCTACAAGCAGAGTATTTCGACTATGGAGGACAAGGATTGAGTTGGAATGACACGACTGCGGGAGGCGATATGTGGCGCGATACGGATGTCGATTTAGAACCCACTGACGACGGCACCTTTCATATTGGTTCGACTGAAGACGGAGAATGGTTGGAATATACCGTAGATCTCACCTCCGGCACCTACGATCTAACGATGCGGTCAGCATCCAGCCAGCCGTCTCCAGGCCAGGTGAACATTTACGTTGAAAATCAATTTATCGGGACCATTCAAAGCGCTCCGACTGGAGACTCGAACACTTATACCGAAACGAGCATCGCGAGCATCCCTATTGTCGGCGCTGGCGCGAACTCCCGCGTCCGGCTGGAAATAGACCTTTCAACAGGAGGCACCGATTCGTTCAATATAGACTGGATACGCTTCGATCTGAAGCAGATAAACTTTCTACAGTGGACGGGTAACTACGACGGATGGTCCACGATTCCTGTTGATATGAATGCCGATGAAGATGGCGACGGATTTAATAACAAACTAGAATTTCTCTTCGGAGGCAATCCTTTCGATCCGCGCTCCCGACCGGCAAAAACCTATTTTTACGACTATCAGAATAATCAATTCACGGCGTCGATCTTTGCCCAAAAATCCGCCGACGAGGGATCATTTCGTTGGGAATGGACTCGAGACCTCTTATCGGACGATTGGCTTACTTCCGGTTTCAGTCAGGATGATTTCGATATACCAAACGGAATGACCCGCAGTCAGTTCTCAATTGACTCTAGCGCGGAAGACCAAGTCTTCCTGCGCGCGTTGTTTGAATAGTGCAGCCCAGCAGTTCGCTCTGTTTGAGCGCCCTAAAATACGATCTAGGTTTGCTTCTCTCAAGAGCATTCTACGGCATGAAACTTTGTGCCCAAAAATTGGATTAACCGAGACATGAGACCACAATCATTCCCATTTCTGGCTCTAGCTTTCGCAACAACCGCCTGCCTTTTTGCCCAGAAAAGGAATCTCGAAGTCACCAGTTACGTAGAAGTTGTATCGGTTGAGACAAGAGAACGGAAGGTTGTGCTTGAGCGCAATTTCAAGATTAGCGCTCCCAATTGGTCACCTACCGATAACTTCTTTGTGGTTAACTATAGTGGCAGGCTGTATAAAGTTAACCGCACGGGAACAGAAGTCACAGAAATTGATACCGGGTCTGTGAAGCGCTGTAACAACGATCATGGCATTTCTCCTGATGGCACGCTCCTCGCGATCAGTAGCGCTTCTATCGACGAAAAGGGTAATCGACAGCGTTCAAAAATCTACACGGCACCCATTGGAGGTGGGGAACCGGTTGAGATTACAAAGAATGAATTATCATATTGGCACGGCTGGTCTCCCGATGGAAAAACCCTCACCTACACCGGATTCCGCGAAAAAAACGTCGATATTTACACCATTCCCGTGACTGGCGGGGAGGAAACGCGCCTCACGGATGACCCCGGTCATGACGATGGTTCGGATTACTCTGCCGACGGAAAATATATTTATTGGAATTCTAGTTCCACTGGCAGCATGGAAATTTGGCGGATGAAGGTCGATGGGAGCGAAAAGATCCAGATCACCGATGATATACATTCGAACTGGTTTCCACATCCCTCCCCCAACGGTAAATACCTGGTCTATTTATGCTATCTAGAGGATCAAGGCAAAGCCCATCCCTCTTGGAAAGATGTCAAACTTAGATTGATCGATTTGGAAACGAACGTAATCACCGATTTAACAGATGTATTCCTGGGAGGACAGGGTACTATCAATGTTCCCTCGTGGTCGCCAGATAGCCAATATGTCGCCTTTGTGAGCTATGACCACACTGATTAGTCGCGCTGATTGCTGCTCGATTTTTAGCCAGTCCTCGGCCAACAAGAAGGGTGGCTCCGGTAGGACCTTTGAAATAGATTGTGATCAGCCTGGGCGTGATACGAAAATGCCTAGCTAGGTATAACGCGATCCTCGGAAATACCGTGCGCGATCACGTTTTAGAGCACATTGCAAAAACACTGTCGCAGTTGTGAGGATCGATTTCAGGGGCAGCGTAAGGCGCCCATTGGAGGCGGGAACGCTGCGACCCCAAAATCTGGCCCCATCCCGTTGGGACAGGGCTCTATTCTAGTCGCCCCTTAAAAATAGCCTATCTCATTGATTATCAGTTTGATGTGAGCTTTTCTTAGTTCCATTATTGAGCAGTAAACTACGATAAACTCAAAGAAACTGGTCATTTTGATGAAGCCGAAGGCACGCAGCGCAGAGACGGGACAACTTTTTCAACAGGATTTGGAGCATTTGCTCGATCAGCGCAATGCGCTGTATCGTCTGGCCAATCGCTTGCCTTGGTTGGAGTTGGAATCGTCCTTAGAAAGACATTACAGCGAGCTGGGACGTCCTGCTTTACCAATTCGTTTGCTGGCGGGTCTGCTTCTGCTCAAGCAGTTGGAAAATTTATCTGATGAGCGTGTTTGTGCAGCATGGGAGCAGAACCCATATATGCAGTATTTTTGCGGAGAACGCTACTTTCAATGGAAGCTTCCCTGTGAGCCGAGCGAGCTGGTTCACTTCCGCAAACGCATTGGGCAGGTCGGTGTGGATCAGATTCTTAAAATGACGCTGAGCCTGCATGCGGATAAGATTAAGGAGGAAAATGATGTGGTGGCTGATACGACTGTTCAGGAGGCAGATGTGCAGTTTCCTACCGATACCCGTTTGCATGTGAGTTGTATCAAAAAGTTATGGCGCATGGGTGAATCAGAGAGCGTGCGTTGGCGTCGTCGTTACACGCGAACAGTGCCTGCTTTATTGGCCCGCTTGCGCACCCGTAGTAATCGTTTAGTTAAGGACCGCAAACGATGTCGCAGGAAGGTTAAAACGATTGTAGGGCGCTTGCAGCGTGACTTTGAGCGCGTGGTAGGTGCTGAGACTTTAAAGCTTTATCAATCTGAACTCGCAGTAATATCACGCATTTTGAATCAAAAACGTTCTGACAAAAACAAGGTCTATTCTTTGCATGATCCAAATGTGCTGTGTATCGCCAAGGGTAAGGCTCACAAGAAGTATGAGTTTGGTCGCAAGGCCTCGATTGCGATGCTCCGAGACAGTGGGGTGATCGTGTCAGCAGTTAGCTTTGAAGACAACATTTACGATGGAGATACGCTTGAGCCGACCTTGGCACAGGGGGCTGAGCTGTGTGGAAAAACCTTTGATAACGCATATGTGGATCGTGGTTATCGAGGGCGTCGTTGTGTCGGTGAAACACGCGTCATCATCCCTGGGAAAGCGGACCGTCGCCAGAGCTACTATAATCAGCGTAAACAACGTAAACGTAATGGACGCCGTGCTGCAATTGAACCGGTCATTGGGCATCTAAAATCGGACCATCGTCTAGCTCGCTGCTTCTTAAAAGGAGCAGCCGGAGCAGGATTAAACCTGAGTCTGTCAGCCGCCGCCTGGAACCTCAAAAAATGGATCAACGAGACCTTTTTTGCCGTATTATGGCACTTGTGCTCAAAACAGTATGCACGCCAGGTTTATGGAGACGTGTTTAATCGGAACCCTAGAATTGCTTTTTAAGGAGCGACTA
>JBCCBL010000163.1:0-6640 GCA_039034055.1 Verrucomicrobiota bacterium
GACTGAAAATCCTTGTGTCCCCAGTTCGATTCTGGGTCCGGCCACCACTATTTTACAGCGCTTAGATCAACGAAAATCTAAGCGTTTTTTGTGTAAATTGACATAGATCCGGACGGTTCGATGGCGCTGAGCGTGGGCTCAGCGGTTGTCCCTGCGCTCGGAACTGGGTCTGGCCGCCACTATTTATGGATAACCAACGGTTTAGGGAATCGGTATCAGACTAGACGGCAAGGGTATTGCCCAAACCTCGAATCGGCGCTCATGATAGCGGTGTTTGACGCTACGCTCTGAGCGATGAGCATGCGGTCAAAGGGGTCTTTGTGGTGGAAGGGAAGTGTGCCGAGTTGAGATTGCCGCGTGACCACTGAAATCGAGAGGAGTGAAGCCGCATTGTTCGGCTTCCTGGAGCGGATCGAATGTTACCGTTAATTTGCCGAGAGATGCTTTGATCATAATCTCAGCGATACTGATTGAACTTAGATAAACAGTGTTGGCTTCGCTCTCGATTTCGCAGCGTTGCTTGTCGCTAAGCTTCTGAGGTTCCGCCAAAGCCCAGAGGAAAATCTGCGTATCTATGATGAACTTCATCACTCCTTCCCGTAGAACATCTCATTGATTTCCGGATCTTCAGCATTGAAATCGTCGGGCACCGTAAATTTCCCTGCCAGGGATCCTAGTGTTCGTTTTCCTTCGGGCTTATGGGGCACCAAATTCACGAGTGGGAGATTGGTCTTAGCAATGATGACTTCTTCACCCATGAATGCCTTATCTACCAGTTCCGAAAGGTTCGTCTTGGCATCTGATAAATTGACGATCATAGACTATGAGAATTATAGCTGGTCAGATTGGTCTATGAAATCCGTATTCCTTGAAGTAGGAAATAAATCATAAGATACTGTTGTTCAGGGGTTAGTGGAATTATACCCCCTTCTCTCAAAATAAATTTGAAACTAGCTCAAAGTCTTTAAAGAGAATCCAGCCATTTTCTGATGCCTTGCGAATCGTGCCTTATTTGCAATGTGCCCTACAACCCTTAAGAATTTGATATTCAGTGTGATACGTGAATCCAATTCCCATTTCTCTCAAGCTATGTCACAATGTAACGTTCCTGCCTATCCTCTACAGGCAAAAAGAGCAGGACCACCGGGATCTAAAGAAACACCAGGAATCCAGCCATATTATGGACTCTTCCTTCTATTTCTTTTCCCGACCGGGCGCTGATTCTCCGCATAGGGTCGGAGCTGCGCTGATAGGCCTTTGACTAAATCAGCGTATTCCCTGCGCGGAGCTAAATTAGTAATCTCTTCAGGGTCATTGCTATGGTTGTAGAGTTCAATGCCGTTGTTGCCGTCGTTCCATTCAGTATAGCGCCACCTACCTAAACGAATCGAATACCCGTAGCCGCTCCTGTAGAGAACTTGGGATATTGCGGGTCTGTTCCATTCCGAATCGGGCGCATTGAGTAATGGCTTCAGGCTTTTCCCTTCCAGGTGGTTTGGAACCGAGTGTCCCGTAACCTCTGCGATTGTAGGATACAGATCGAGTAGTTCGACGTTGCTGAAGCACTGTTTTCCTGACCCCTGAATGCCGGGAGCTGAAATGATCAGTGGAGAGAGCAGAGAACGCTCAAAATTCTTCCGTTTGTACCACAGGCCTTTCTCTCCTAAAAAATATCCGTGATCCGACCATAGAACAATCATCGTAGAGTCCATCAAATCACGCTCCTCTAAGGCATCTAGAATGCGTCCGACCTGCGCATCCACAAACGAAATACAAGCATAGTATGCTCGTTTACACAGCCTTGCTTCTTCAAGGCTCACTCCAGGGAAATAGTAGGGCCATCTCTTTCCGCTGTCGCGCGAAATAGCCATCGACGGGACGTCTTCCAAATCTCTCTTTGCTTCATCGAGATCGGGCATCGTGATAGTTTCCAAAGGATACAGGTCAAAATACTTTTTCGGAGCAATATACGGGCAATGAGGATTAAAAAAGCCAGCTGCGACAAAGAACGGTTTGTCCTGATTCCGATCAATCATCTCAATGGCATGACTGGCTACCTTGCCATCGGTATGTTCTTCATCTTCACTTACCGGATCCCACCAAGCCAAAGAGATTCCCAGGCCGCCTTTCATTTTTCCGTATCGGGTGACTTTCTTATCTTGAGTCTTGTCAATGCCCACTGGATTAAACCGCTCTTGCCAGGTCGGCGCATCATCGTTGCCATCAGTGCCTATCGAACTCGGATTGGAATAATGGTAGACCTTTCCAACCCTTCCAACATAGTATCCGTTTTTCTGGAAAAACTGTCCCATCGTCACGACATCGGGAACGGTGTCTCGGAAATGTTCATTGTTACCTAACATGCCATTGGTATTGGGCCTCAGTCCCGTCATCACGCTCGCTCGACTTGGGCCACATAGAGGCTGCTGACAGTAGGCATTTCTGAACACAACACCGTGCTCGGCTAGGCGATCAAAGTTTGGGGTTTTCACCTGAGCATTGCCATAGGGTCCGATATCTGTATTCATATCATCAATGGAGATAAAAACTACATTGAGTGGTTTCTCGGCGGCAAAACCTGTGATCGCTATGGCCGTGATCGCGAAGAGATGAATCCCTTTTCTCAGGAATTTAATAGTCATAAAGTTTATTTTTAGATTTCGCCAATCAGCGGAGGTGTCGAGAAAGGTTCTAAAACATAATTATTTTTTGGACTTCTTTTTCCCTTTCTTCTGTTCGGGTTTCAGAACATGATTCGCCATGGCCCAAGTTTGCCACGAAGCCGACATTTGGGCAAGACGCTCTGGGTGCTCGGATGCGATATCAGTGGTCTCGAAAGGGTCATTGTTTAAGTTGTACAAGGTCCAATCTCTATTGCCTGTCCTGACTGCCTTCCAATTCTCGGATATGATCGAACATGACCGGCTGTGTTCGAAGAAGAATTCTCGTGGCGGCAGGTCGGCACCTTCAGTTGCGGGCACCAGACTGATACCGTCTGGACCTGGAATCGCTTCACCTTTGAAGGTATCAGGGTAGCTGATCTCGGCCCAATCAAGGCAGGTTGGCAAGATGTCGGTGATATGACTTGGCACATGGCATAGTTGGCCCCGCTGCTCCGGAGACAAACCCGGCGCACGCACAATCAAGGGAGATCGAATCCCTCCGTAGTAGGTATCTGCCTTGTAGTTGCGAAAAGGGGTATTGCTTAATTCACCGCCCAACATGCCAAGCCGTTTATCATCGCCTTGAGAAGCAGCCGAACCGTTGTCGCTGAGAAAGAGGAAGACCGTATTGTCGTACATTCCGTTTTGTTTGAGTGTTGTCACTAGGGTGCCAATCCCATCGTCGGCAATTTCGACCATTGCGGCATAGGTTGCCTTGTTGGTGATCCAATTTTCCTGTTGTTCGGGGCTCAGGGAATCCCATGCCGGTCGGCCACCTCTGTATTGTTGAACATGAAGTGGTAGGGATCGGTCTTGCTGGAAGAAACCGAGCTGTTGCAAGCGTTCGAATCGCGCTTCACGTAAGGCATCGTATCCTGGTTCATAAAGTTTCCGGCATGCCTCAATGCGATCCTCCGGAGCTTGCAGCGGTGTGTGGGGTGCGTAATGGGCGAGGTATAAGAACATTGGTTTTTCAGGATCGTGTTCCTCGATGTAGTCCACAGCCTGATCACTGAGGGCCGTGGTGAAGTAGTAATCGGCACCTTTTTCGGTAATGCGCTCGCCGCCGCGAATCATGTATTTTGGCTTCCAATAGCTCCTGGGTCCGGTCAAACTCCCGTAAGACTGGTCAAAGCCCCGATCCACGGGCCAGCTCCCGTTTGGCCCGGCCTTTAGGTCTTTCATGTTGCTATCTAGAGTGACGTGCCACTTCCCGGCTAAATAGGTGCCATAACCCGCTTTTCTGAGGAGTTCGGCAATTGTGGGTATCGAGTCGGTCAATTGCCCGCGATATCCAGGTAACTGCTCATCATTATAAGTCATGAACCCGAGACCCACTGCATGCTGGTGTCGACCGGTTAATAAGGCCGCTCGGCTCGGACAACAACGCCCAGCATTTTTAAATTGAGTGAAGCGCAGGCCTTCCCCGGCCAGGGCATCGATATGGGGCGTCCGAATTTCTCCGCCGTAACACCCCAAGTCTGAAAAGCCCATGTCATCAAACAGAACCAATACAATATGAGGTGCATCCTGCGAGGATGCCTCTGCTGCTCTTGCTGCCGTAACCTGAGCCGCGATCACGACGAAGATCCAAAAGACTGTCTTATCTATTTTCATCAATCTGTTTCCCATCTTTCCTCATTTATTGAAGTGTCGGTTGAGGACACAGCACTTACCCATTGCATGCAAGTTTCGACTTTTACCGGATCCCACAAATTCAAAACTCTATGAATATGAGAGAGATGTGTCCTACAATTTCGACGCGCATGGGCTCATTACAAAAATGGGAAAATATATCAGAAAAATACTGACAATTGTTTATTGTCGTAAAACGGTAATTTCTTGAGATCGGCCATAAGTCCCTTTCCTAAGAGATGTATGGCGTGACCGCACGACGTTCGAAGAGCCCGCTCACTGTCTCTTAAAGACTTCGCACTACTCTACTACAGGGATCGGACGCGTATATTCCGGAAATGGACGACACATCCAGGATCATGTCCTTGTAGGGCAAATGTTCCTTTGCCCAGACGAACATGCGGACGGTTTTTGGAAACCTCGGGTGTGTCTGGTTCAACGTATTCGTTTACAACCGTTCCATCCAGACGGATTGTCACTGTTTTGCCGACGACCTTGATCGAATATTCATACCATTGACTGTCTCCTACCGGTGAGGTATCCAAATTCTGTTTACCCCAAATGCTTCCAGTCTTATTAGGGCCTTTGTGGCTGGTATTCACTTGTGCTTCCAAGCCCCACTCTGGCCAGCCGTCTTCCTGAAACTTGGTGTGGAAGAAAATACCTGAATTCGCATCTGGACTCGTCTTTACCTCGGCCTGCCACTCGAAATCGACGAATTCTTTGGGGATTTCATCGGTCCCCATCCAGAACAAATGAGCCCTCCCTCCTCTCACCTCAAGGATCCCGTCTTCCGTCACACTAAAGACTTCTGGAGTTTCCTCATTGGACTTCCAGCCATCCAGGCTAGAGCCGTCAAAAAGAATTTTCCAATCGTCTCCAGCGAATAGAGTTGAAGCGGTTAAACAAAGTGTAAGAACAAGTTTTTTCATAGGGTATCAGGTTGATTCAGCGTGTTTCTGTTTTATCGATTTTATTCTGCTGCACGCATACTTGTGGATATGGCAAATGCCTCCAGATGAGTTTCTCTAGTTTCTGCTCTTTCCTGGTATGACTCAAACAAATTATCGGTGTCTCTGGAATCTTAGACAAGATCGTATCGCTCACTCGCGTCTAGATCTTGCTTGTAAATATGTTTCAAGTTTCGGCCTCGTTAGGCTAGCCGTCCCAACGCTGCTTGGACCGCAAAACACTCTCCATAGGCTCACTGGATCGATCCGTAGTCATAATCCTCATTACCGACAAATCGATCATCACTTGAAAAGATGACCGTAGTCATGCTTCGGGATCAGTCTTACACTCAGGATATGGAATTGTGTGAGTATTTGAGGTGATCCGGAGTTCTCGAAAGGCTCCGCCGCGGAATGTCTCAGGCATTTAATGAATGATGCGTAGAAGGGAGGCATGGGCCTCTGTAGCGACCGCAAATTGGACGAGGCGAATTCCTTTGATGTCGAGACCAGAAGCATTGCGGGTTCTCGGTTGAGGCTGCGTTAAACCTCGCTCATTCAGAATAATGTCAAGGCTGCGAACAATTTCGGATTCTCATGTTGAAAAGGAGAGTGAGGTGGAGCATTACCTCGAGTTATGAAGAAAGAGGAATTTGTCGGTGATTGGCTTTTTAGATACACGGGATGTGCGCTCGATGAGTTTGGGAAGTATATTTTGCTGTGCAACTTTAGTAGCTATGTTCGGCTGTTTTCGGACACTTACGGGGTTCCGATTCGCGGAGAAGATCGCCCGATGAGCTGTGCAACTCACAATGATATTACGATCATCAACTTCGGGATCGGGAGTCCATCTGCCGCGACGATTATCGATCTGCTAACGGCAATTTCACCGAGTTGCGTAGTGTTTCTCGGAAAATGCGGCAGTGTGAAGCCGAAAGTGAAAACGGGTGACTATATATTGCCGATTGCGGGTATTCGAGGGGAAGGCACGAGCGATTCATATTTACCTCCAGAAGTACCAGCTTTGCCGGCTTTCGCGCTTCAAAGAACGATTTCTTCCGCGATAAAAGAGAAGGAACGAGACTATTGGACTGGAACGGTCTTCACCACCAATCGACGTGTTTGGGAACATGATGACTCGTTTAGAGAATACCTGAAAAAGATCCGGGCTATGGCTGTGGACATGGAGACGGCTACGATTTTCAGTGTCTGCTTTCACAACGAAATTGTTGCGGGTTCTCTGTTACTTGTATCCGATCAGCCCCTCTATTCTGAAGGAATTAAGACATCTTCGAGTGATAAAACCGTCGATAGGAATTATTTGGAAGAACATCTTTCGATTGGGATTTTGGCGATCCAGAAACTTATAGGGGATTCGAGAACCCTGAAGCA
>JBCCBL010000164.1:0-6636 GCA_039034055.1 Verrucomicrobiota bacterium
CGAGAATATCTCCTGTTCGGCAGTCTCGTAGCGGAGAGAGTCGAGGAGTAGACGTTTCCCATTAAACTCGTGCCTGACTGCGATGGACAGATTTGCAGCGTAACTTGAATTGACTAGGGAAAGTGCAAAAATTGCGATTTTTGGGAAGTAAAACGCGCTTTTCAAGGTTGTGGGGCAAGGGGGCTTTGCAGGTATAGAAGTGTGTTGTCGGGAGGGGCCGGGTATTTGGCACTCCGAATGGTAGTGTTATAGAATCAGAGTGATGTCCGCAACATTAGAACTCACCCATTTAAGAGCTAATCGTTGCGAGAATGGATTCACATTTGGGGCTTGGTTGGAGGGTGGCGGTAGCGGCTATCTCAAAGACTCAATGTGTTATCTCAAAAGCCGCTGGAGGCTTTGGTCGAGGGAGATACAGAGTCCCAAATAAATTGCGGCGGTGAATATCCATATTTCAAATACGAGTCCAGAGGAGTTGGCCATTTCTTGGGCGGCGAAGGTGAGATCTTGGACTGAGATGAGGGAGAGGATGGCGGTGTTTTTTAGAATAGATACGGTGCTGTTGCCGAGGGGAAGTCGGATAATTTTGAGGAGTTGGGGTAAGATGATATGTATGAGCGTTTGGGTGCTGGACAGGCCGAGGGATTTCCCAGCTTCAGATTGGCCCTTGGGTATGGCTTGGACGCCGCCACGGACGATCTCGGTGATGAAGGCTCCTTCGATAATGGAGAGCGCAATGATTCCGGAGAACATATTTTCAAAGAGGGTCGGTTCTGCGAGTATCGATTGGCGGAGGGAGCCTTCGCTGAGCCAACTGCGAATCGTATCTAGTGGAAGCAGTGGTGTGAGCTGAGCTACGATGAAAAAATAGAATATGAACACCGATACCAGTGGTGGAATATTGCGAATGATGCCGACGTAGGTGGTGCTGAGGATTCGGAGGGTGTGGAATCGGCTGGTGCGCGCGAGGCCACTGAAAAGGCCAATTATACCAGAAAATAGGGTGACCCACATTGCAATTTTTAGGGTGTTGACTATCGAGAATGCGAAGTAGGAGAGGCCGTTGTATGCATCATTTGGAGTGCTGATGAAGGTCCATGCGCGTGCCCAATCCCACTCGTAGTTGAAGTCATTGAGGGCTCTGAGAGAAAGCCACACTACGCCGCCGCAGATGGCGGCGAGTGTCAGGCCGTCGAAAAGGCGGATACGGGGGCTCAGACTGAGTGTGCTATGGCTCAATTGGCGTTGGTTTGGTCTTCCCAGTCGAGCGTGCGGAACCAGTAGTCACGGGTCTTTTTTAGCCAGCCATCGGCGGTTCGCGCTTCGATCCATGTATCGAATGTTTTGATGCTTTCGATGTTTCCCTTTGAAAAGGCCATACCTTCGTTGCCCTCAAAGAGCATTTCATCGAATGGTAGGAAGAGTGTATCAAGGTTTTTGACACTTTGGTGTTCGGGCTTAGGGCTGGAGGCAAGCGCAGCATGGGCGCGGCCATTGAGGACTTCTTGGAAGGCTTGGCTGTCGTCGTCAAATTGGCGGAGGCGGGCTTTGGGCATGAGTTCCTTGGCGGCTTTGGCAGCGGTGGTGCCGCGGCGAGCGGTCAGGGTGATGCGTCGGCTGTTAAAGTCTTCGATGGTTTTGAGATCCTTAGCTTTTTCTTTATGAGCAGCGAGCTGCACCCCGCCCTGAGCGTAGGGAATGGAGAAGTCCACGGTTTTCTGACGTGCGTCGGTGATGGTCATGCCTCCGATAATGACGTCGAACTTACCGGCGATGAGGGCTGGGATGATCCCGTCCCAGGCGGTCGGCACAAACTCAATCTCCAGGCCATGGTCTTTGGCGAATTGCTTGGCGAGGTCAATTTCGAAGCCAATCAAGTTTCCTGATTTGTCGCGCATGGCCCATGGAACGAAGGTCGACATACCGACACGGATGGTGCCGCGTTCTTGAATTTTTTCCCAAAGTTCGGCGGCGTAAGTGGGAAGAGATAGGGTCGCAATTGCGAGGAGAAGGATAATTTTTCGGAGCATGATTAAGTCTTTTTTTTACGCGGTTGTCGGAAGGAGTCGTTTAGCTTTTTAGGCGTTTTTCGAGATAGATGGCGGTGCTGGAAAGTGGGATCGTGATTAGCAGGTAGAGGGCCCCGACAGTGAGCCAGATTTCGAAGCTCATGAAGGTGTCAGCGACGATGTCTTTGCCTTCGGTGGTCAGCTCGAAGATGGCGATAGCGGAGAGCAGGGCCGAGTTTTTGATCAGATTGACGGCTTCATTGGTGCAAGCTGGCAGGACGACTCGGAGGGCCTGGGGGAGGAGGATTTCGAGGTAGGTGTTTAGTTTCGGGAGGCCCAGGCTTTGAGCGGCTTCAGCCTGGCCTTTGGGGATCGAGTCGAGTCCGCTTTGGAAAATGGGCGCGAGGTAGGCGGCATGGAAGGCTGAGAGCGAGAGGACGGCGACCCAAAAGCGGTCCAGATCGAGGATGGGTCCGAAAATGAAGTAAGTCACGTAGAGTTGTACGAGGAGGGGGGTGTTGCGGACCATTTTGAAGAAGGCCTCAGATGGGATTCGGAGGCTCCAGTAGAGGTGCGTCCTACCGCCGGCCAGGAGGAGTCCGCCAAGAAGGGCAGAGGCGAGGCTTAAGCTGCTGATTTTGACGGTTTCAGTCAGGCCATAAATGAGGGCCCCTCTATACCACGTGCCGTCTTCGTTTTCGGCGAGGTATTGCGGGATCTCGCCCCACTGCCAGGTGTAGTTTAGCTGGGATGCACCGAAGACTACGAGGGCCAGGAGGCTAGAGATGATGACTAGGCTGGGGAGGTATGACCTCATGGTTTTAAGGCTGGTTCAGTGTCGAAGGATGCGGCTCAGGAATACCTTTGCTCGAGGGGATTCTGGGTTTCCAAAAAAATCAGTGGGTGGGCGGTCCTCGACAATTTCCCCTTGGTCCATAAAGATTACGCGATCCGCGACCTCGCGGGCAAAGCCCATCTCATGAGTGACGCAGACCATGGTCATGGATTCTTGGGCGAGTGAACTCATGACATCAAGGACTTCGGCGATCATCTCTGGGTCGAGTGCCGAGGTCGGTTCGTCGAAAAGCATTACTTTTGGCTTCATGCAGAGGCTGCGCGCTATGGCGGCCCGCTGTTGTTGTCCACCGGATAGCTCTCCGGGATATTTGTCGGCCTGGTCGGCGATCTTGACTCGTTGTAGGAACGCCATCGCCTCTTCCCGGGCCTCAGACCGCGTGGCCTTGCGGACTCGGATTGGCGCGAGGGTGAGGTTTTGCAGGATGGTGAGATGGGGAAACAGGTTGAATTGTTGAAATACCATTCCGAGTTCGCGGCGGATTTCCGAGAGGTTTTGGGGTCTGGGCCAGATTTGTTGTCGATTGGCGAAGATGCTGCCTGATTGCGGGGTTTCCAGGAGGTTCATGCAGCGGATTAGCGTTGATTTGCCGGAGCCGGAGGGCCCGCAAATGACAACGCGTTGGCCGTCGGGAATGGAGAGGGAGACGTTTTTCAGGGCATGAAAGGTGCCGAACCACTTTTCTACGTTTTCCAGTTGGATGGCTGGGGTCGTGGTTTGCGAGGCACTCATGCTGCAAAGAAAAGCGGGCTTTTGACCAAATGCCAGAGGAAGGTGAGGAAAATTTCCGAGTCGATCCCGCCGCCTGGTGTATCGTCGTCAGTTTCTCGGGCTTGTGGATCGGGTTGAAGGGCAGGGCTTGAGGGGTGCGTCCTAGTTGTTGGGTTCCATGGTGGCTACTTTGAGTGCTTCGAGTTGATCCTCAGTCAGTTTGCGTTTGATGTTGTCGAGGCGGGGGTGTGCGAAGGGTATCATCGGGCTGATGACCAGGAGGTTGTTACTCTTTTGGACTTGGGTCCGCATGCCGGAGCCTGCGAATCCACGGATATACCAGTGAGTACCGGCGTAGGCATCTCCGGCATTTTCAACGATTTCGGTGACACAGAGAATTTTTATCTGGCTGTCGTGTTTACCCGCCCGAGTCGAGAGGGCTAGAATGTCTCCGACGCAGATTGTGCGATCCATGATGTCTTGCATTTTGCGATTCTGGGTGAGGAGCTAGGGCCTTAGCAAAGAGTTTAGGATTTCAGATTGAGTTTGTCCTATCCGCCTGAGGCATCTCCGGTTTGGAGTTTCCCGGAAGCTGTTTGGCGCGGGTTTAGGGAGTCGACGTTTAGCGGGCTTGTTTTATTAGCGATCAGAAATTAGATAAATGCGCCAAGATTGCAACGGTATGGACATGCTAGCAGTTTTTGATATGCCGATAATTCTGCAGAGGAAATCCCTGAATGTCTCTGTCGCAGAGCCTTGATGATGAGTTCGATTACCCCGAGACTAATTTTTTTCCTGAAGTTGATATGGCTTCTTTGCTTGCCGCGGAGCCATGGTACTTCAGCGATCTCGCGGAGAAATTGGCTTATGTTCGCCTCGATGGGTATGCTTTTATCGCTTTCCCAAATAGATGTTCAGGCTGCCCGAGATCGCGATATTTTGTATGCAATGAATCAGCCGATCCCGGAGTATCGCGATATTGAAAACGATATTCTGGATCTTGATGACATTCTAGAGCCTTACGACGGTCCGATCGTGGTAGATCAAGAGAATGAAACCATCTACAACAAGATTATGGCTGGCTATCAGGGGTGGTTTGGGCACTCAGATGATGGATATGGTTTCAGAGAGCGCCATTGGGGAGATATTTTGGATGACCCGCCTCGCGGTACTTTCGATATGTGGCCCGATATGAGCGAGCTTGATGAGGACGAGAAATACCCAACCAACTATAAGTATCCAGATGGGAGCACAGCTTATGTCTTCAGCTCGAGGAATAAGAAGACGGTCGTCAGACATTTCAAATGGATGCGTGAGCATGGAATCCATGGAGTTTTCAAACAGCGTTTTGGGGCACGGTTTGTCAACGGGAAGGGGCAGTACTATGCAGCGGTGGATGATTTGCAGGTACTCTCCCATGTCCGTGAGGGGGCGAATCGCTACGGCCGTCTCTTTGCGATGATGTATGATGTCACCTTCGATGCGGCAACGGTTGATGGGATGATTGAAGATTGGAAGAATCTTTACCATAAGATGAAGATCACGGAGACACCCGCATATATGCGCCATCGAGGTGGTCCGGTTGTATCTTTTTGGGGGTATGCCGATAAATTTCGGACATGGGATCCAGAGGCTGCAGAAAAGTTATTTAAGTTTTTCAAAGATCCGAAAAATGGCGGTTGCACGATTATGGTGGGGGTCCCCGACAATCTATGGTCGAACTGGGACGATGAGCGGATGGATTTGCTCAAGGAATATGTCACCATCGTGAGCCCGTGGACTCCGGGAAGGTACCGCTCTCCAGAGGGGGCTCGAGAATTTTTCGAAAAGAGAGTTCCGGGCGATTTGGAGATCACGCGAGCCAACGATTTGGATTATTATCCAGTTATCTTCCCTGGGTTTAGCTGGGCGAATTTGAAGAAGGAGGCGCTCAATGCGATTCCGCGTCTGGGTGGCCAATTTCTTTGGACGCAGGGTGAACTCGTGAAGCAGTATGGGATCAACATGGCCTATGTTGCGATGTTTGACGAGGTCGATGAAGGCACGGCGATTTTCAAAGTGACGAATCAACCGCCGGTCGGACGTTTTGCCACTTACGAGGGATATCCGAGCGACTATTACCTGCGGCTCACTGGGCTCATCGGACAGATGATCGCTGGAGAATCGGTGTCGTTCCCGAATTTAGTGCCCGTGCCCGATACATACGTTCCGCAAACGGCTTTGGAGTATTATCAGGATTCCGAATATTTCTCTGAAAAGATTACCGAGGAGTGGAGAGAGGTGTTCCGTCGGGTTCCGGTCATTTGCGATAGTGAGGATTTTGGAAAATGGGCGCTTTCGCTCAACAATGTCTCATCCGCGCTCAACATGTATTTCCGCCCGTGGTCGGATATTGTTGGGATCCAGCCAAATAAGTATGTCTTGGTGATGGCGCAAAAGACCGATCTTTATTCGACTGGTGACGTGCCGACTCAGCGGGTAAACAGCTTTGTAAAGGACTGTCTACGCGCCGGGTCGGTCCTTTTGGTAATGGCAGATGCTCGGAATCCGTTGCAGCGTCCACGGCGTGGGGAGCGTGCGCGTGAAATTGGGTTTCGGCTATCCTCAGAGAGTGCTTCCAAGGACTGTAGCGTGGATTTTGATCCCTTGTTGGGCAAGCGTCTCGAAGGTTGGAGATGGACGAACTTGAACAGCCGGACCCCTGCGGCCCGCCTGATGAGCCGCGATGATTACCCGGACGCGGAGGCTTATGTCTCCCTGGCGAAAGTAAATTCGGCTTCCGGCGACTATCTTGGGGATGCGGCAGCGATGGTAAAGCTTGGGCGGGAGTTTGGCGCCGGAAAGGTGGTTTATGTATCCAACATGTTGTCAACACTTCCACCCATCAGGAAAAAGCAATTTCTCGAAAATCTGATTTCGATCATTGCTGACCTGGTAAAATGAGCGCGTACAGCCCACGGGTGGATCGGGCAGGCAAACTTCGCGTCCAGCTGAGATTTCCCGGGAGTACGTAAAATTCCGCGAATGATTCGCTTGGGCTCTCGAGACTCAGACTGCGCC
>JBCCBL010000165.1:0-6548 GCA_039034055.1 Verrucomicrobiota bacterium
AAGGACTACTACGTAGATGTTGACGAGCAGCATCGCAGCAATCTGACGAAGCGACAGGAAAGCGAGCAGCAAGTGTAGACGTGGTTTAAGGGCTTTTGCTCAACCTCAGAGGCTAGCTTCTGAGGTTTTTTATTTCAAATCTTATGTCCTGATCAGACAGCGCAAAATCAGATCAGTTCGATTCTTTAGGATCTGTGTTTTCAATCTTTGGAGCGATTTTGCTGTAATCATGATCTTCAGTATCATCCCGTAGTTGGTCAGAGTCCCAGCCATGATCCATTTCCACGGGATCGACCTTGTCTGCGGCAAACTGATTTTCTAGTTCATCCATACGTGTGCGCATGTATTGGATGTAGTGGCTTTCCTCTGACCGCAAAGATGCCATTGCATTCGTTGCTGCTTCGTCGTGTTCGGTGAATGTAAGAGCTACTCGTTTTGCGCGATGCGCGCGATACCCCAGGATGCATAGAGCTTCTTCGGCAAGTCTGGTAGCACTGCCTGCATGTTGATGAATGGCGCGCGTGACTTCGTGTTTCTCGAGAAGGTCGTATTGATGTTGTCGCGACAGGCCGCGAACTAGGATTTTAAGGGAGGGGAAATGCTTGTGGACTGTTTCGATGAGCTTTTCGATTTCTTCTTCGTTATCGATTGCGATTATCAACACTTTGGCTTTTTCGGCTCCGGCTGATTCAAGCAGGTCGTGACGTGAAATATCTCCATAAAAGGTTTTAATTCCAAGTTTGCGGAGAAATTCCACGTGGTCGGGATCGGAGTCGATGACGGTGACTGGAATTTTTTGCGATATTAGCATTCGAGCCACGAAGTTGCCAAAGCGACCAACTCCAGCGAGGATTACCGGGGCTTCTTCTGCCAGGTCATCAGGTTCTCGATCTCCCTCCGCCTTAGTTCCAAAACGAACCCGTAGCACCCGCTCTTCGAAAACCATAACTAGGGGCGTGAGTGCCATAGTTAGTGCGACACTTGCGATCAAAACTTGGACGATTTCGGGGTCTAGCACTCCGGCGGTCAGGGCAAAGCCGAGCAAGACAAAGGCGAACTCACTGCCTTGTGACAGCGAAAGGGTGAATAACACCCTTTGGTCGATAATCAATCGAGCTCCGGTCCCCAGTCCAAAAAGGATGACCGCTTTTACGATCATCAGTCCCGCGACAATGCAGGTCACCGTCAGTGGCTTTTCGGCGATTAGTGAAAAATCGATAGACGCACCCACAGCGATGAAAAACACGCCCAGCAGCAGGCCCTTGAAGGGCTCGATATCCGCTTCCAGTTCGTGGCGATATTCGCTGTCAGCTAGGACGACTCCCGCCAGAAATGTCCCGAGAGCCGCTGATACCCCGAGAGAACTCATCAGGAGCGCAATGCCGATCACGATGACGAGAGCGAGCGCGACGAATGCTTCGCGGACTCGAGTGCGGGCGACTGCTCGTAAAACCGGGCGCAGCAGATATCGACCCGCGAGAATGATTGCGACAACGGCGATTAGCACCAACAGCGTATTTATCCAGCCAGGTTGATGAGATAGCCATTCCTGAATCGCGTTCGCACCGCCGTGGCCATGCTCATCTCCGTGCCCATGGCCGCTGTTGTAGTCTGGAGCATTCGGTACAATCGTAGCCAATACTGGCATGATCGCGAGCATTGGAATGACAGCCATGTCTTGGAAGAGGAGCACCGAAAACGCTCCGCGGCCGCCGGAGCTATCCGAGAGGCCTTTCTCCTGCAAGGTTTGCATGACGATTGCAGTCGACGAAAGCGCGAGAGACATTCCGACCGCCAATGACATTTGCCATATCAATCCACACGCCATAGCAATTCCGGCGATGACAAGCGTGGTAATCACGACCTGTCCGCCGCCCAGGCCCAAAATCGGTCCTCGCAGTTTCCAGAGGAGCGTCGGTTGTAACTCAAGGCCGATCAGGAAGAGCATCATGACGACCCCGAATTCCGCAAAATGCATGACATCTGCTCCTTCAGAACCGACAAAACCCAGTCCAAAGGGTCCGATCAAGATACCGGCCACAAGGTAGCCTAAGACGGCACTCAGGCCCAATTTCTTGAAAATCGTCACACTGATGACTGCGGCAAGCAGATAGACGAATACAGCAATAAAAAGAGATTCGTTTGACATGGTTTATCCGGCGTTGAGCCAACGTCTATACTTCGCGGTACAATCCGACTGCTCCTGGGAATTTAAATGAAGCGCGTTGTGAATGTATAGAGGTTCTTCAAGAATCATCCCACACAGTTTGAGGGTAGCGAACATTGGACGGAGAAGCTCGCCCATCGTGGATCCGTTGTGGCCCTCCGCGGTGTAGGAATCTGCGGGTCCTCCGGTGGTCACGACGAATGAAGCACGTTTCCCAACCAGAGCCTTTCCGAGGCTCCCGTAGGCCCATCCATATTCGAGCACGATGTCGAACCACTCTTTTAGCAGGGCTGGCCCTGAATACCAATAGAATGGGAATTGAAAAACAATGCGCTCGTACGACTCCATCAGAGCCTGTTCACGTTTAGCATCTATATGAAAATCAGGATATAGTTCGTAGAGATCATTGACAGCTACGTCATCCAGTTGATGAGCGACGGGCAACAGCCTTCGGTTTACCTGGGATTTCTCGAGTGCTGGGTGGACGAAATGGAGGAGCGTTTTAGGCATGCGATCAGTAACTGCAGGCGCATTCAATTATCCTGCAGTATTGGATTTCGTCTGCAATGGATGCGCCACGTTTTGCTGTGAGCCTAAGATTTCACAAAAAACGCGGTGACGTCGAGGCTAACCAGGTCGTTCACGAGATGCATGCCGAGTCTTTCGAAAATACTTCCCGATCCGTAGAGAGCGCCAATTTGCGTACGATCAAAATCAAAGACGCTTTGGAAGACATATCCGTTTTCAATGGGTTCGAACAAGGCGGTGATTTCCATTTCTGCCTCAACACCGCGTGCTTGGAGAACCCCGGTCACCGTATGATTCGGTTTTCCGTAGGTGGCGCCTTCGATGGGTTCCACGGTATTGAGCGAAAAACTGGCTTCCGGGAACCGGGCTGCATCGAAAAAGTCTGCGCTCTCTAAATGTTCAATAAGCATCCCGGCGACTGATTTTTCTGGGATGTCGTGACAGACCATGTTCGCCATATCTACAGATACGCTCCCATGAGTGATGTTGCCATGTTCGGAGACCGAAAGCTTTCCGGCGGATGCTGCAATTTCGCCATTGTGCTGATTCATCAGATTGCGCCCAACCCAGCGAACCTTGGTCCGTGCAGTGTCCAAGTCGAAGGTGCCGGAAAGCTTGGCAGGACTCCCCGATGTTCCCTGACCTATGACCTCCTTACCCGAGTCTTTCCATGCGGTGAGCCCTCCATCTAAGACGGATACATTGGTGTATCCCATAAAGGCTAAACGGCCGAGCGCGGCGAGATCGGCTTTGAATGGATCGCCGTCACCATATATTAGCAAGCTGGTCGATTTATCGGGGAATGCCTCCGGAATTTTTTGCAGGAAATCAGTTTGATAAACACTGTAATTCTGTGAGCCGTCAATGTGCTCTTCGGCGAAAGACTCGGGAGTGCGTACGTCCAGGATAGTTCCGCTGAAAGCTTCGACAGTTTCTGGGGTCATAATCTGTTCTTCAGTGGGTGTTGCGAGCATCGGGGAATCGATAAAGAGTTTAGATTTCGTGGTTTAGCATCTATTATGTGCCAGCAATCCTTCCTTTTGAAAGTGAGTCAAACTGCTGAGAAACTTTTTGTTGAACTGCTACCGAAAACTTCGGCTGAACTGAATCTGAGGACTTGCGCGAGAGCGATGATCGGTATGTCGAAACATAGGTTTTCCGCCCTCTCATTTGGAATGAATCTTCTATCATCCTGCTAATCAGCGAATTGGAAGGTTCGCTCATTTAAATTTCGCGATGCGAAATCATCATTCTAGCTCCGATCCGTTTTAAGTGGATATCTAAAGATTTCGCACGAATTTTCTCAGTTTTTTGATCTGTTCGGTCGACTTGATATTCGATGGAACCCGACGATCTCATAGAGCTGATGAACGCGCATCAGGATGCAATTTACCGCTTCCTGAAGTTCCTCGGCGCCGACAGATCCCTGGCACAAACATTGACGATCGAGGTTTTTGTAGCGGCCTACCGTTCTGAAGAGACTCCGGAGATGCTAGATGCGGCTGATGGGCTCCCGTGGCTCATGGATTTGGCGAAGGTTCAATTCAAAGCTGCCAACCCGAAAAAGTTCGGATTTTGGAATACCAAGGAAAACGAGTTTCTCGAAATCTCCGAGGCCTTTTGGTTGGAGGTTTTTTCAGACGATGAAGCCTATATCGGAAAGCTACAGGCTTTGCATGACTGTGTATCGGAGCTTCCCGAGCACCACACAGAAATGTTGGATAAGGTTTACAAAGGCCAACCAGTGTCGGAGCAGGAGGCCGAAGACTTGAATGTCAAATACAAGACGGCTTTGCCTCGCATTCGGACCATGTTGCTGAACTGTGTGAAAAAGCGCCAGCAGCTTCAATCGTATCCGCGGTCTTTCTAAGATCATAGAGAAAGGCAGAAAGAAAGTTGTGAAGACCGGTCTGTTTCGACCGACTTTCAGGATAATGATTATACTGCACAGAGGACCCGTATTTTTGGGGAGATTCGGATCCATTGAGATATGAAAGGTATGGATAGATGCTTCGATTCCATGATGGATGTTCTCCTTGAGGAACTTCTTGGGAATGATGTGCCCCCAGATATACGAGATCGGGTGGTAGAGCGTATTGGTTCTGAGGATGTAAATGAGACTCGAGAAATGGGTATAATGGGAGCCGCCGAAGCTCCGAAAATAACGAAGACTCCGCTTGTTTTGGCGTTTGTATCGATCGGTTTTACGACAGCCTTGTCTTGGGTTTTCCCAGGCATATTTGGACTCATCGAAAGTCAAAAAAATACGGCTCCGATTGTTTTTGAAAGGCCGGTTTTGGCAAAAATATATGATCCGTTTGCTGAAGGTGTTCCAGTAGGTCAAGAGGGTATCGATTTCGAGGAGAATCCATTCCAGGAGCCGGCAATTTTTCGGGTTGGAGATACATATGAACCCGACCATTTTTCCAATACAATTGGCGAGCAGATCGATATCGAGTATCAAGACGGAAGCATCGTTTCCATTTACGAAGATACCAATTTGCGATTGCCGCTAGTCGAATCGACCGAGGGGAGCGAACAAATCATCCTCGAAACAGGTAGGCTCTATTGTGCTATCGCTTCGCAATCAGGCAAGAAACCATTTGTCATGGCAACCCCATTTTCAAGCGTGCAGACGATGGGTTCAGATTTCGAATTTGGATACGATGAATCTGCACTGAGGGTGGTTGTTGAAAGGGGCGAAGTCGTGCTAAAGTCTAAAAACAGTGCTGAATCGACTACCATTGCTGCTGGACAATTTGCTGTCATCAACGAGGCGGGGATTCTAGAGAAATGGGCCATTCCATCGGAGTTTTCTTTTACGCTTTTGGATACTGATTCTCAGTCTGTCATTAATCGTTATTTCGGCGAAGAAATAGTCATGGATTTAGAATTGAGTCAGTTGCCTACTCGAAACGTCAATTTAGATTTTGCTTCAAATAACTCTGTGGAAATCGAGCATATAAAATTCCGGATTGAGCAAACCAAAATTAATGGACGGAAATTTGAATCGGAAAAATTGATAAAGAATTCACCCTATTTCGTAATGGGTAAGAAGCGTGTGGCTGGTATCGATCTCGCCAAGAATTGGAAGCCGGTTTTCGGGCGCTATGAAATCAATGTAGATATCAAAACCCGCGATTACGGCGAGTTCACGCAGGTTTGTAATCTGATCATAAACGTATCTGAATAAAAGATACGTTCTCAGGTCTCAAAATCACAGAAAGTTCACACAAAGATTGGCTCTCGTTGCAGCTGAATCTTGCGTCGTCTATATTCCGTCGATAATCCCGTTCAGGGTCGCGCTTGGACGCATCGCTTGGTAAGCCATTGATTCTGTGGGCCAATAATAGCCTCCTACATTGGCAGGCGAACCCTGGGCACTAATCAACTCGTCAACGATCGTCGGTTCTTTTTCGGTTAATTCTTTAGCGATTGGAGTGAAGAATGCCTTCAATTCTGCATCTTCATCCTGCGCGGCGAGAGCCTGTGCCCAGTAGAGCCCTACATAGAAATGGCTCCCGCGATTATCCAAGCCGCCAACCTTGCGGGAGGGCGATTTGTCATTCTCTAGATAAAGACCCGTTGCGGTATCGAGGGCTTTCGCGAGCACCCCCGCTTTGCGATTTTCAAATTTTTCTGCGAAGTGCTCGATGGAGACCGCGAGAGCGAGGAATTCTCCAAGAGAATCCCAGCGCAGGTAATTCTCCGCTTCAAATTGCTGCACGTGCTTCGGAGCAGACCCGCCAGCGCCGGTTTCGAAGAGTCCACCGCCGTTCATAAGAGGAACGATGGAGAGCATCTTGGCACTGGTGCCGAGTTCAAGGATCGGGAAGAGGTCGGTCAGATAATC
>JBCCBL010000166.1:0-6524 GCA_039034055.1 Verrucomicrobiota bacterium
CTTTTAACCACGAATGGGCACGAATCCACACGAAGAAATAAACGATTCGTGTAAATTCGTGTGCATTCGTGGTTCATTTTTAGCGTTTGGAGGAACGGGTCTGGGTCTTCTAATTCATTTTAACAAGTAGAACTAGCTCCCGTAGAAGCGAACTGCATGAACCAGCTCCACGCTGAGCCACATGATGACCCCCGTGATGATCGCGGCGAGGATCCACTTCAGGCGTTTTTTGCGACGATGTAAGAGGTCGTAGGCACCCATGCTGCCAATGCGACTTTGACCGCTAATGTAGTCTCCGAATCCGAGTCCCATTTTACCATGGCTTTCCGTGGGTAATTTGAAGGCCTCACGTCTTTGTGAGCGCTCATAGAGCCATCTGTAGATGAAGTGAAACATCAGAAGAATATTGAAATAAGGTTTTAACTACGAATCGCTTCCGAAAATGCCGAACGAAATTGGCTTATGGATCTCAGAAACTGCCTTCCTTAGCATCGGTCGGACTTAAGTCGAATGGAGTGTGATACCGTGACTAGATGAAGTATTTCACATACCCTCGCGCCCGGATGCGTTCCATCCATCGCTGCTGGTTTTCCCTTCCGATGCGATTGGATATGATCGATTCAATGACGTCTCGCACTTCAATGAGGGGTTGAATCATCTCATCGCGTTTGTCTTCTAGATAAAGAAGATAGATACGGGTTCCGAGTTTTACAGGCTGGCTGATTTCACCGGGCTCAAGGGCGAAGGCGGCGTCAGAAAGTTCTTTCCGGATATCTGTTTTCTTGATCCAACCCCAGTCTCCTCCGCGGCGTCTCATATCATCTTGAGAGTATCGACGAGCGAGATCTGAGAAGCTGACTCCGCTGTGATATTCGTCGATGATTTTTTCCGCATTCTGCATCAAAACGTCTTCGGTTTCATTCGCATAGGGCGCCAATTGAATCTGCCGAAGATGGATGCTCGCTTCATTGTAAAAATCGATCTTGTTCGCGCGATAAAACTCTTCGATTTGCTCCGGGCTGATCTCGGCCATGCTGCGACGATTCTCTCCGCGCATGATTGATACGATGATATCTTCCTGTAATTCGCGCCGATATTGCACAATGGTTTTGTTCACCGAATCCAAATATTCAAAGAGTTTGCGGCGATCGTTGTCGAAGTCTTCGATCAGCATCTTGTCGAACTCGTTTTCGAAAATACTCTTTGGAATGAAGCGCTCTTCGTCTCGGTTGAATTCCTTCACGATGAGTATACGGTCGATTTTATTCTGCAGGATTTCGCGAGCAAGTTTGCTGATCTTTGCATTGAAATCCTGTGGCGAGCGTGAATCACGCATGATCTGAGGAATGATCGGAGCCATTTCTACGCGCAATTCCTCTTTGGTAATGATGCGGCCTTCCGCAATGGCGGCAACACCGTTAGAATAGCGTTCCTCCCAGTCATCGTAGGCACTGTTCTGTGCAGATGAAATACGGATCAAGAACGCCCCTGCGAGCAGGAGATTGAATAGTGGCTTGGAAAAAATGTAGTGTCTCATGTGGCTTTGCGGTGCCTCTGGAGGAAGCTTTTTAACTCTGACATCCTTGAAAATGCGTCCTTGCCGGTCAAGCGAGGAAAACGCGAGCCGACCATGATGTAAGCATCTTTTTTTCCTGATTTCTGCACAAGGCGACATTTCACTCGTGAACCCTCTACCTCGACCCAATCCACTTCGGCGTGTTCCGCGAGGACGCGAATTTCAGTGAGGTGTAGGAGCGTCTTGACACTCTTCGGGTAGGCTCCAAATCGATCCTTCAATTCGTCGGCGATCTCTGTGATTTCAGACGTGCTGTTCGCCATCGCCAATCGTCGATATGCATCGATGCGTAACCGACTCTCATCTATGTAGCCATGGGGGATAAAGGCCTGTTCGGGCTCGATACGCTCCTTGCTCAGACCCGCTTCGCGAATAGCGCTGAACCCTTCATGCCCCGGAGCGGAACGTTTTCCGGCTTCCTGTCCAGCTTCTCCAACGAGGATGAAATCAAGTTGCACTTTCGCTCGAATGAAATCGGCACCTTTTTCACCTTTCAGGCGAGCAACGCTTTGGCGTAAAAGCTGGCAGTAAAGGTCGAATCCAACTCCGGCGATATGGCCACTCTGTTCCGAGCCTAGGAGGTTACCGGCGCCTCTCAGCTCCAAATCACGCATGGCAATACGATATCCGGAGCCGAGCTTATTATACTGTCGCAGTGCCGAAAGGCGTTTGCGTGCCTCGTCCATCAGTTTACCGCTTGGATTGATCAGGAGATAGGCGTAGGCCTGCCGCTTAAATCGGCCCACGCGGCCGCGGATCTGATAGAGCTGGGAGAGCCCGAATCGCTCTGCATTATCAATGATGATGGTGTTGCAATTTGGAATATCGATTCCCGACTCAATAATCGTGGTGCAGACCAAGACATCGTATTCGTGAGCAACGAATTTCGTCATTACCCGCTCAAGCATGCCTTCGTCCATCTGCCCGTGGCCCATTCCGACTCGAGCGGTTGGGACGAGATCTTCGATCATTTCAACGACGCGGTCGATGGTGCCGACGCGATTATGGAGGAAGAAGACCTGGCCGCCGCGAGCGATTTCCTGGTTTATCGCACTGGAGATAATCTTCTTATCAAACCCTTTGACCATGGTTTGGATCGGAAGGCGATCTACGGGAGCGGTCTCGATTACACTCATTTCGCGTGCTCCCACTAGAGCCATGTAGAGTGTCCGCGGGATCGGTGTTGCGCTTAGAGTGAGCACATCGACCTGTGCCTTCATTTGTTTGAGGCGCTCTTTGTGTCGCACCCCAAAACGTTGCTCTTCATCGACGACCAGGAGCCCAAGGTCCTTAAAGCTCACATCCTGGCTCAGGAGCCGGTGAGTTCCGATCAAAATGTCGACTTTGCCGGCCGCAGCCTGAGCGATGATTTGACGGTTCTGCTTGGGGCTTCGAAAGCGACTGATCATTTCGACGGTGACTGGATAGTCCGCCATCCGTTCGTTGAATGTATTGAAATGCTGTTGGCAGAGTACCGTCGTGGGTACGAGCATTGCAACTTGTTTGCCGCCGAGCACTGCTTTGAATGCTCCTCGAATTGCGACCTCGGTTTTCCCGAATCCTACGTCGCCACAGATCAAGCGATCCATGGGCCGGGAGCGCTCCATATCGCTCTTGGTTTCGCGAATGGCGGTGACCTGGTCGGGGGTTTCCTTGTAGAGAAAGCTCTCTTCAAATTCTTTTTGCCAGGCGCCGTCAGGTTCATGTGAAGTGCCCACCTCGGCATCGCGGACAGCCTGTAGCCGCAGAAGATCTGCCGCCAGGTCGAGAGTGGCTTTTTCGGCGGCCTGGCGGGTTTTTTCCCAACTGGCCGATCCGAGTTTGCCGAGTTTCGGTGAGGTTTTGGAAAGCCCTACGTAGCGGGAAAGTAAGTGAGATTCGTGGAGAGGGAGGTGAAGCGTCACTGCCTCCGCGAATTCTAGAGAAATCACCTCCTCGTTGCGCCCGCGCACATCCATGTGCGTCAAACCGCGAAAAAGGCAAATGCCATGTTGCAGATGGACTAGAGGATCGCCGTCGGCCAACTCGGAGAAATCGAGGGCCTGGTCCATACGGTTTTTTTGCGGAAGTTTTCGCCGACGGACTTTCGACAGGCGTTTTCGGTAGCGCCCGAAAATCTCACTATCGGTGGCGACAATCCAACCAGGTTTCTCACGATTCGAGACTAACCATTCGACCTGTTGATTTTGATTCACAAATCGGCATCCGGCGCGGATCGGACCTTCGGCAAAATGAGGTTTGAATCCATGCAGGCTTTCTTCCGCAGCTATAATCTCTCGCAAACGGGAGGCTTCTCCGCGATTGTTCGTGACGATCTTGAGGGCATACCCGGACTGTTCCCAATGAAAGAGTTTTTTGATGAAGGCGACTCGGGCAGCTTGTTCGGAGGTAAAACGATCGGTTCCGATGTCCGTTTCCTCTGGGAAGGATCGATGGGTGCTGAGGTTTTCAGCTTCTATGGAAATCTGTTCTATCGGTTCGGGAAACCAGTGGTTTGGGGCGACGACCTCTGCGAGTGAAATGTATGACATCGCGGTCCCCATTGCATGGGTCCTTTCGATCAGATCGCCGAAGTGTTTTTGAGTGCGATTGAATTTTTCGTCACGGCTTGCGTAGAACGCAGATGGTTTGATTTCGGCGAGTTTGGCAGGTTCGTATAAAATGATTCGGGTTGATTCATTGAGGAAGTCGATGAGCGCTCCGGGGCGCTCCTGTTTTTCGCCGGATTCACCGGAGGCGATGACTAAGTGTTTGAGTGAGTTTCCCGAGGACCGCTGGGTGGATGGGTGATAGGGACGGATGCTTTCGATTTCATCTCCGAAAAAATCGACGCGGTAGGGCTCACTGGCATTGAGAGGATATATGTCCAGCAATCCGCCGCGAATCGCGAATTGTCCGGGCTGTTCACAGACGACCTCGCTGTCGTAGCCCAAGTCCTCCGCAAGCCTTGTCTTGAGTCGCTCCAGTGAGATCTCTTCTCCCAGAGCAATCTTCAGCTCGCGCTGAGTCAGTGATTCGGGGGAAGGGCAGGTATCGAAGAAGGCTGACGCGGTGGTTGCGATGAGGCGCTGTGGGTCATTTGCTTGTCGTGGATGTGCCAGATCAGTCAGCACTGCGAGGCGATCACAGATGTGTTCAAATACCCTAGGGTCGTCTGGATCGGAGTCGGGTATTGTGGGGAACGCATGTGCCTGGGTTGCCGGGCTCTCCTCATCGAGGCTTAAGTAAAATCGTGTTTCCTCGAGCCAACGCTCTGCTTTTTGAAGATTCTCGGCGACTAGGAATGTCGTATGAGTGGCTCGCTCGCGGATGATCCGTGCAGTGACCCAGGGTGCCACGGATTCTACGACCCCCGTAATGGATCGACTTCCCGGAGTCGCTGGAAAGGGAATAGCGCGCATCTTGAAAAGAGCAGATTAACCTTCGGATGCGTCATAGGGGCTGCTCCCCGCCTCAATGCGCTCAAGTGCATCTTTTGCAGCAAAGTGCTCCGCGCGTTTGCGAGAATTTCCAATACCGATGCCCATGCGTTTCCGGCAGATTTCGAGTTCGACTTTGAATTCTTTTTCGTGGTCGGGTCCTTCGACTTCGATGATGGTGTATTCAATATCCTCAAGGGCTCCGTGCTTTTGCACCCATTCTTGGAGCCTTCCCTTGGCATTGTGATCTTCCAGAGCCTCATCCAAACGGGCATCGATATCGCCATAAATGTGGAGGACGGTCTCGTGACAGAGCTTTTGGCCTCCGTCCAAGTAGATGGCTCCGATGAGAGATTCAAAGGCGTCTTCGAGTCTGGAAGTCTCGCCACGTTTGAAGTTTTTCATTTCTCCAGAACCCAAGTAAAGGCATTCCGAGAGGCCAATTTCATGGGCGACCTGAGCGAGTATCTCGCCTTTGACGAGGGCCGACCGGCGGCGGCTCAGGGGTCCTTCCTGCATTTCCCTCTCGGTCCGATACAAAAAGTCAGAGAGCACCAGACTCAGGGCGGCGTCTCCAAGGAATTCGAGGCGCTGATTTTGAAGCGAAGGATTGTCAGAAGTGAGGGCCCAGGACGGGTGCGTGAGGGCAAGATGCAACAGACTGATGTCCTGGAAAGTGTACTGGATACGTTCCTGTAATTGTTGCAGGTGCTCTGCGGTGGGCCGCTGGCCGTTTACCGAATCCGTGGGTTCCATTGAGCTTATTTGAGGCTAAAACGTTGAATGCTTTCCTTCGCGAGTGAGGCATAGGCAACAGCACCGGCGCTATTCGGATCGTATTGAAAAATTGATTGGCCGAAACTCGGGGCTTCGCTGAGGCGCACCGAACGTGGAATTAAGGTTTTGAATACCTGGTCGCCAAAATGGTCCGAGACTTCTTTCACGACTTGCTGAGATAGGCGGGTGCGGATGTCATACATAGTCATGAGGATACCGCCAAGTTTGAGATCGGGATTCACGCCAGCATCGCGCAATTGCTCCACAACGTTCAGGATTTGCCCCAATCCCTCCATCGCTAGGTATTCACACTGGAGCGCGATGATGAGGTAGTCGGCGCAGGCGAGGCCGTTCATCGAGATCATCCCAAGAGCCGGCGGACAATCGAGCATGATCACATCGTATTGACCGCTGTTGCGAAGGGCTTCTAATTGTTGTTTGAGCTGCACCAGGTAATCGGCCTTTTGGCTGAGTTCGATTTCGATAGCAGCTAAATCCACTTCCGATGGGATCATCGAAAGGTGCTTCGTTTCGGTAGCTAGTACTTTTTCGCGGGCTGTTCCTTCGCCGAGTAGTGGGCCGTAGAGGCTACCGCCAGGAGTCTTTTCAAGACCGAGCGCTGACGTTGCATTTGCCTGCGGATCGAGGTCGATGATTAAGGTGTTTAATCCCTTGAGAGCGTAGGCCACTGATAGATTCACAGCGGTTGTCGTTTTGCCGACCCCTCCTTTTTGGTTTGCTATAGTGAAAAC
>JBCCBL010000167.1:0-6521 GCA_039034055.1 Verrucomicrobiota bacterium
CTCAACACATCAGAAATTTTTAACCCGTCAATGGTTTATTTGAAAAACTTTCAAGTTGGCGGCAATGTTCCTAGTTCTACTGGGCCAAATGGTCTCTACGGCTTGTTTTCACCACGAATGGGCACGAATCCACACGAAGAAATAAACGATTCGTGTGCATTCGTGGTTCATTTTAACAAGTAGAACTAGTGACCCTCGCAAAAGAGTGATTTATTCGGTCCAGGATCGACCAACATACCCCACCAATCCCAACATCGGTTGAGGCGCTTTCAACCCCGAGATTTCGCCTAAATCATCGCCGATCAAGACCACCGACCATCGCGGTCACGATGTCAGCTTCGCGGCGCGCTAATTGCGCCGGTTATCGCCAACCAACAAAACCGAACGGCAGATAAGGCAAGTTTCGCTCAATCACTCGCCCAGGCTGGACTCTAGATCATTCAGCTCATCTAGGAACTGGTCGCGCGCCTCTGCACCCATATCCGCGTTGAGAAATCCGTTGCGCGCAAGTTGGATGAGTTCGCTTTTGCTAAAATCCAGGTCCTCGCTCAAAGCATAATACTCCTCACTCAAAGAATTCCCAAACATGAAGGGATCATCTGAGTTGATGGTGCAAACCACCCCCCGATCAAAGAGCCTCCGGATCGGATGATCGGCCATCGAGGCTATACCCTTCACCGCCAGCTTCACGTTGCTAATCGGACAGACATCCAGGATCACATTTTCTTTGAGGATCAGATCGACCACCTCCTCATCTTCAATACAGCGTACCCCGTGCTGAATACGCCGAACTCCCAGCTCCTCGATGCAATACTTTACAAACCATGCAGGCATGAATTCGCCTGCGTGAGCCTTGAGTTTCTTACCCGCCCGAGCAGCACGTGACCACACATCTGCCGTCCAATCCTCCATCGGGATATACTCCGGCCCGTGGAGATCGATCCCATACAGGCCATCCCAAGTGAGCGAATCCTCAATAATCTCCTTCGTCGCTCCATGGTAATCATTGTGGCACATTCCCATGAAAATATGGACCGTCATACCCGCCGGCACCGCAGACTCCACGGCCTCAATAAGCTGAGGTCCGGTCAAATTACAGGTCGCTAAGGCTCCCGCATGAAAACTGGTTTCGACATAGCGGACATTCTGTTCGGCACACTTCCCCAACACCTTTGAAGCACACTCATAATACGCCTCTGCCGAATTAAAGACACTGCCGCAAAAGTCATTATACAGATCCATAAACTGGTCGAAGCTCTCGTAGCGAAAGGCATCATTCCACATCGGCGGCTCTGAGGCGAAGCGAACCGGATCGACACGCTGTATCATCTCAAAAGGGCAGGCCCCCTCCATATGAAGGTGCGTTTCAGTCTTCGGAATGGATTGGACAAAGTCAGCAAGCTCAGGAGTCGGTGTGTACATAGGCGCGAAAATGGACCCGACTCCCGGTGAACTCAAGGCGCAAGCGTCAGGCCCACTCGATAAAAGAACCTTTCTGCAGAAGGCATCGGAAATTCTATTTCATAATCTCCGGCCCCCAGATAAACCCCATTTTCGAGACCAGGGTCGAATCCACTCAAATCCGCACTGTCTTCAAGCTTAAATAACACCGACGGCGCGTAGGCATCCACCCCCCAGTTCCAAAAGAGCCGTAGTGTGGGGCCATTGACGAGTTCGATGTCTACATCAATAAGCGAAAGATCCAAAGGTTGAATGAGCGGGACACTCGAGAAATCAGTCGGATCTGTCCCCTCCAAGAATTGCTGGAGCGCACTGTACCCGGAGCCATCCGTATCGGCAAATGTATCCACCAACCCGACGCCTCCAAAAAATAGCCCTTCCCAGGCATCCGGCAACGCATTCCCCGAGTCATCCCCTTCTGTCGGAGTCGGGATATGTAATAATTCAATTGATACAACCTCGACAGCCGACTCTCCGCAATGATCCGGCACATCGATAAACCCTTCCACCCAAAAGCGAGCCCCTTCTATTAGCTCAAATTCGTCAGGTATCGGATATGGATTTCCCTGTGGTGTCAAAAGTGAATATGTGGCCAATCCATCCTCCGTCTCCAATAGAGTGCACGATTCAAAATTCACGAGCCGGTCAGCCCCCTCCTCTGGCACCTGTAACACCTCTGTGAATACTGGGCGCGTAGCGACGGCTGCCTTTATCACAGCGATCTCCGCACGCGCATCACTCAATGCTCCCACAGTCAAAACTGTATCAACATCGTAAGGTGCCATCAAACCACCGGTATTTATAAACCCGCGCAACACGTCTATCGGGAGCCCGTAAAGGCCTGGATGCGTATTGTTCTCAGAACTACTTATTTTATAGATGTCGGTCACCAAATCCTTCAGTGCAACCATTCCCGGACTCGGCGAAAGGCTCTCTACCTGGTTAGCCACGGCTCGATACAAATCATCCAGTTTATAGGCAGGATTGTTGATGGAATCGAGCAATGGTTGCTCCAGTCCGTAAAGCTGCTCAAAGCTTGGGCTCGAATACACGGCTCCCTCACCTGTGCGAAAAGCCGTCAAAGACAGCGGCAGCGGGAATACCTCTCCCCGCTCGACGAAGGCCTGAGTCAAGACACATTCAAACAACACTAGCTTCAAAGTTTCAATACGATCCAGATCTTGGACCACTACCGGTGGCGCCGGACTGTAATAAAGATCCGCTGTCTCTAACCACTGTTTTACATTATTCGCCAGAGTGTCATTGGAATCGTAAACATAGGGATTCATAACCGGGACAATTTCATCAAATTGAAAAACTCCTGCCAACTCACGCCCAATACTCGGATCGGAGTGTGCGGTCTCGATATCAAAGTGTTCCTCAGTAGCCACGATGCCCAAAATATATGTGGGATCGAAGGGCACCAAAAACTCTCCGGTCGCATTTGCAAAATTCGCCTTCGATGTCGTCGTGAAGGACAAGGTAGCCCCAAGCGCGTCATAAGCTCGCAAATTCACGCCTTCGACGGCGTAGGCCTCACTCGCCAAGGCGCCATCGTAGGGCACAGGCGTCACCTTCAACTCCATGATCGCGGCGCTCGAAGGATTTCCAGCAGGAAAGCTCGAACCATCGCTCGGATCGGTCACCGAGATCATCTCCACATAGTCGCCGAATCCATCCTCATCAAAATCGCTCCCCGGCACGGCAAAAGTCCCTGCGTGGATTTCCACAAAATCAGGTAGACTATCGCTATCAAAGTCCTGTTTTTCTGGTGGCAGGGAAAAGGTAAAAGTAGCCGAATAAAGCGGGGTGGTTTCAAACAAGGCTGTGACTCCATAGAATTCGACAAAGGCATCCTCAAACAGGGTGAGGTCTCCGGAATCTGCGGAAAAGCTGCCTCCGTTGACCCGAAAATAAACCTGGGTCGTCGGATCGCGACGATTGAAGCTCACCGAAATTGCGCTGTCAAAAGTCCCACCCTCTGGATCAATGGAAAGGGATTCCACGACCAAGCCGACCGGTTGGTCGAGTGCAAACAGAGATATTTGATCGGATATTTGATTACCCAGACCGTGGGTTGCTCCAGACGGCGCGACCCCCAGCGAATAGGTTTGTCCGTCAATCAAACCTGCTTGTTCGTCCCCGAGGACTTCCCCCTGCACCGCAATCGTTCCCGAAACGACCACATCGCTAGTCCAGTCCAACTGCTGCAAATTCTGAATCAGCTTAGCATCGGCATCTACGAATGGTTCATTTTGGTATATAAAAACATTTGCCAGATCTCCGCTCACCGGAACCTCACTGAAAGTCAGCGAAGCCGTTTCCAGCAAACTGCCATCTTCCAGATCGAGACTCGTGAACCCGCTCGCCACCCTCCTCGGATCGCCACTCAAGACATGAAAAATGCCCTTTTCCATGGGGACGATCCCATTCAGCAACAAGGACCCTCCTCCGATGGACTGCGCCGTAAAGGTATCGATTTCAGTAAACCCACTACCCTCCTCAAACGTGTAAACCGCCCCCGCGCTCCCTCCTTCGAAAATGATCACAACATAATCGTTGGTATCGTCTGGTATCACGGCAAATTCCTGAATCTGCGAGGAAAACTCATGCGAAGTCGACGCGCTCAAAGCATAGGTCGCAGCGTTTGGAAGAATCGATAAAACCTGATTCAAACCCCGCTCCCAGAGAAACACATGATTTGCCGCACTGCCGAAGCTCCCAATCTGGTATTGAGTATGTTCACCCAGACCTCCGATAGAACTATAAAACGTTCCACTGCTATCCAGCTCAAGGAGGGCGAAATCCGTCCCATTATTAACCAGCGCCCCGACCTCGGGATCACCTGAGACAATCTGAACTGCCTGCAACTGAGTCCAAAGACCGCTCACCGCATCTTGGTCATGAACGCTCAAGACATCTCCACTCTGCCGCACTTCGGTGTAGAAGGGCCCGCCAATACCGAATTCCGAAAATATCACCAAATCGGTCTGAGGCGTATTTCCAGTTCCCGGTACATCCAACACCGCAAGGCTCCTCGGACCCGGCGCAGCGAGGAACAGAGGTGTCTGGATTCCTGGAGTGTCCGGATCGATCAGATGGATCCGGTTAGACCCTGGACTAGCCAGGACCAACTGCTCCACTCCCAAAAACTCGCCAGCCGAGGCCGCAGCCACCTCGCTCAAACCCGTTGCAAAAATCGCGCCCTCACTCAGCCCTCCGTCTCCATCACTGAAAAACATCCGCGCCACACCGCTTGTTTTATTAATCAGGACGAGATCGCGATCCCCATCACCGCTGAAATCGTAAACAACGGTGATTTCAGCTTCGGTCTCTCGGGTGAGCGCGCTCCACAGAGTCGCGCTCGATGTAAAAAGGAAGATCAGTGCTAAAATCGTTTTCATGGCACAACTATGGTTCCGCAATCGACGACGCGGTCGATTTCCTTGCTCACAGTATCAAATAAAACCAACAAATACTGATAGGTCGCTCCGCTGATTACCGGCTGACTATCAAGAAGATAGAACCCATGCGTCGCATTCGAGTTCTGGACCCACTTCTGGGAAGTCAATTTGTATTCGACCAGCGACAGATAGGGATCACGTACGTAGACGACGTTGGTTCCCAGCGATACATCAAACTCCACATCATAGGCGATCTGTTCCATCAACGGAGTGCTCTGGGTGGTATCACCGGAGGCTGGAAAATCAGTCGTGGCAAGCTGGTAGCGGTATAGCATCGCTGGGAAAAGACCCGCCGAGCCCGTTTCAGTAGGCTTGGTGAACAAGTAATAAAGGGGATCCACATCCGTATCGATGGGGAAGCTGATGAACCCTTCAACCGGCTGCGGAAATTGCTCGAAGGAGTCATCATCGACAAAGACCTCACCAATCCTCACCGCTGCATTGTAAACCTCGGGAGTGCCATCGGTATTGGAATCAACATCGAGAAAGATCGCATCCACGCCGCTCAGCGTATCTGGATTCGCTGGGCGTGGACGGCCCGGCCAGCGCACATCCGGACCCTGTGGAGCCGGGCTGTTCCAAACAAAAGTCTCTATATTACTCTTCCGGCCGAGCACCCGCTGGCTGTAGCCGCCCTCACCCACCGCACGCACCGCGAAAGTATACTCCTCACCGACGACACAGGGAAGGGTATAGCTATGCAGGGAAACGGGAGATTCCTGCGACAAACGCTGCGTTTCATACACCCCAAATTTTCGCGATGGGAATTCTGCGATGGTAGCCCCGGTTGAATCCAGATTTCCAAAAAATTCCGAAGTCAAACTGGCCGGATAACCGCCCGACGCCTCCGCGATCAGCAACTCAAAACGGACCGCTCCATACGGCGAGCTGAACCACTTCACCGTCATCGTCGGACTAGACTCGGTACCTCCAGCCTCAATTTCCGCCAATACCGGAATCGGCAGCATCGAGAAGTTAATCAAATACTTGCAGCCCAATTCCTCAAGCGGTCCCGGATTCCCATGAACATCAAAGAGGCGGATAAAGTAGCATACCGTGCCCGGTGTGCTCGGCGGCGACGGATCTTCCCAGGTGATCGACTGCGCGGTACCATCCACCGTGGTTCCCTGGATAATCATTGTAAGCGGACCTCCATCACCCACCCGCCGGTAGATTTTATATTCCCGGGTGCCGACAGTGAGATTGACGCTACCACCTGGGCCAATAACCGGGCCGCCCAAGGGTGGAATCGGATCCCAGATGTCTTGGCAACCCTCACTCGATTCACTCACGAAGGTGGACACCCATTCATAGACGCCGCGGTCTGGGTAAAGGTTACCCTCGACCGTCGACGGGATCAGGCCCGAACTCTTACCATCTTCCGCAAAGACCTGCGCATAATACACGGTTTCCACCAAAGTGCCTACCGGGAATTCTGCATCAAAACGCGCTTGAAACCCACTGCTCGGGTCTACCTCAAAGGATGCCGAGCCGACATACTCGGGCTCCCCATTGACATCGCCATAATAAAAATCCGCATACGCCGGCGACGCTGAGTCCACATGGTTCACCACAAGTGCCACCCGAATGGCCGCC
>JBCCBL010000168.1:0-6488 GCA_039034055.1 Verrucomicrobiota bacterium
GATATGCGAAGTCTCGACTCCATATCCGATTGGGAATGCGATCTTGTGTAAAATATCGCGTCGGACAGCATACTCCCCGGAGAGGGGTTGGATGAGAGCCGTAAGTTCTGGGAAGAATAAGGAGAACAGGGGGCGTACCAAGATCTCGGTGACGCGGCCTCCGCCCGAAGCGCGGACTCCTGGGGAGACATTGAGGGGCCGGTCGTAAAACGCTTTGACGTATTGGACCTCGTCTCGGTGGATCAAGGGGGCGACCAATCCGGTGCAGAAACGTGGGTGGATGTTTTTGATGTCGGCATCGACGTAGCAAATGATGTCACCCTTGAGTTGATGGATCGCTTTCCAAAGATTTTCTCCTTTTCCGGGCTTGTCGCCGACGGAGGGAAGGATATCGGACGCCAGATAAGTATCCGCGCCGAATGACTTCGCGACCTTTAGGGTGCCGTCGGTCGAGCCTGAGTCGATGACTGCAAGCTCGTCGACCAAGGGGTAACGCTCCATAAGCTCCGATCGGAAAATAACGATTTCTTTCCCGATAGTCTTTTCTTCATTTAGAGTGGGAATACAGAGCGAGATTTTTAGGCCTTTTTTCTCCTTCTCTTTGATAAGCTTGAGTAGGTCCCAGAACTCGCCGTGATGGAAGGTGTTGTTTTTAAGCCACTTATCGATTTTCTTACTCATCTAGAAGACCTTTGTCCATTGCTACCACAGTTGCTACGAGTTGGGCGATCCCTTTGAAAATGGGTTCGATCTCTGCCGATTCGTTAAATTCGTGAGGGTTTTCGCCATTGGTGATCCCAAGGGTTACGCCGGGAATTCCTTCACTGATCAAAGCACTCAATTCTCCGGTGCTCGGTCCAATATTTGGGGTGACTCCGAGCGTGTCCATAATGGCGTGCACGCCTTTCACCAATGGATGCTGGAAGCCAATGCCTCCAACCTTGCGGCGCGCAAGCTCGATGAGACTGACGCTCACCCGCATTTCGGCAGAGATTTCGCCACAGATGTCGACGACTTGATCGCGAATTTTTGCGGCCAAGCCATCTTCCTCACTGCGCACCTCAAACTGAAGATATCCGGTCCGAGGAAGGGTGTTGAAGGCAGTACCGGCTACCACAGATCCAAGGATTAGGTTCGTCCTTGGCTCACTCGGTAGGGGAATCGCGAGAAGCTTGTTAATGACACGGTTCAATATGGTGATCGCTCCGACGTTCCCCCATTTTGACCAATCGGTCTGGTCGGGAATCTCGACCTGGATTTCACCCCTTAACATCCCAATGGAGCTGTAGGAAAGACGGCCAAGCTGTGCTCCTTCCACGCAGATCGCTCCCTGAATCGGTAGTTTGTTACTATCAAGGAAATGCCGCATTCCGCCTAAATCTCCTCGACCGAGGCTGCGGGTGGTTCCCATCAAGATGACGTTGTTTTTGAGCTTGATATCGAGTTTTTCGAGGAGGGTCGGCAAGGAAGCTACTGCGGCGAGCCCGAGGGTGTTGTCAGCGATGCCGGGTCCGGTAATTTTATCGGGCCCGACTGCCATCGCGTGGTCGACTGCCTGGTTGAAAACAGTGTCGGCGTGAGCGATCAGAAGGGTGTTGGTGGACCCCTCACTCCCGGGGATCGTTGCAATACCATTACCTGCTTCATCAGTCGCCGCATTGCTCAAACCGCACTCGGTGAAGCGATCATTTAGGAAGCGAATGCGGTCCGCTTCGCCAAAAGTGGGGGATGGTATTTCTCCGATTAATACTGCGTTTGCGAGGACTAGCTCTTTCAGCGAGCGTAGTTTTTCCTCATAGCTGGGAATGGCGTCTAGGACGTCTTGGATCGTTGGGCTCATAATTGTAGCGGTCACTACGTTCCGCAGGTTATACGGAGTAGAAGGCGCGGTGCTCCAGCAAAAATTAGCCCGTTTCTCTTAAAATCCCGAGAATATGCAGTGGCCTGAGTTTGTAAGTTGCTGTTATTTATGAGGTTACAAGCAAACTATCTGGAAAAGCATTCCTCTAGAGCCTTCCTGATCGAATCGATTCTAAAGGGCTTTGTGATGTAGTCATCCATGCCTACGCCGATTGCGTGCTCGGCATCTCCTTCCATCGCACCCGCGCTGACTCCGATGATCCGGTTTTTGCGCTTGGTGGGTCGGGTTTTGTCAAAGTCTCTGATCGAAATGGTGGCCTCATACCCACTCATGACCGGCATTTGGCAGTCCATAAATATGATATCGTAGTCGCTGTTTTTTTTGTCGGTGACGAGTTCCACAGCGATTTGACCATTTTCGGCGTGATCAATTTTGGCGACATTGAGCTTTTGTAGCATCCGTTCGAGCAGTGCCTTGTTGGTGAAGTTATCTTCAACAATGAGGACGCGTGAGACCTGATTTGCTGGGGTTGATTCAGGTCTGGGTAAGGCGGGTCGGGCGGTCTCGATTTGGATCGCAGCTTTGCAGGCTCGGATGATTTGATTGGTCTTTAGAGGTCGTTCCAGACTCAAATATTTGCCTTTTGACAGGGCACTATTGGAGACGCTTCTATTGTCCTCTACAGCAATGATCGGGATGTCGAAAAGGGTTAGGGGATGGTCCGCGAGAGAATCGCTCGGAGCGTGAGAAGCGAATACCTGGACCGGCGCGATTATGAAGTCTACTTGGGTTTTTTTCTGAATGATCGATTGCGCTGCTTGATAGTCTGCGGCCTCGAGAGTATCGCCTCCAGCCCCACGAATGGTGTCGCGGATTAGACGATTGCTGAATGGTGTGGATTCGATGATGAGCCCTTTTCGGTGTGCCAGGGGTTTTGGTTTGGAACTCTGGTCTGTCTTTGGATATCCGATGGATTTCAGAGGAATACTTAGGGAAAAGATGGAGCCTTCTCCCTCGACGCTTTCGATTTGTATTTTTCCACCCATGAGGTTTGCGAGGCTCTTGCAAATCGCTAGACCCAATCCCGACCCTCCGTATTTGCGGGTGGTTGAAAGATCAGCCTGAGTGAAAGGTTTGAAAATCTCCTTAATTTTTTCTTCGCAGATCCCGATTCCGGTATCCCTCACTGAGAGCTTTAATCCTTCTGGCTCTCGGTAGTCTATTCCCACCTCGACGTAGCCTTCGTGAGTGAATTTTACGGCATTTCCGACGAAATTTATAAGAATCTGGCGAATTCGGACGGCGTCTCCCAAAAGCATTTCAGGACAATTCTTGCCCAGGCTGACACCCATCTCAATTCCTGCGGCACGCGCTTTCGGGGTCATAATATCTAAGACCTGTTCGGCGACCTCAAGGGGGGAAAAGGGGCTTTCCTCAAGTTGCATCTGGCCGGCCTCAATTTTCGAGTAGTCAAGAACGTCGGAGATAGTTGAAAGCAGCACATCCCCGCTGTTGAGGATCATCTGGATCAATGCTTGTTGGCTCTCGTCGATATCGGTCTCAGAGAGCAGCTCAGTTGAGCCAATGATACCGTTCAGCGGAGTGCGGATTTCATGGCTCATTGCCGCGAGAAAAGCGCTTTTGGCGTAGTTTGCCTTTTCGGCAGCTTTCATAGCCTCGAGTATCGAACGCTCCGTTTTTTTACGCTCACCGATGTCCTGGATCAGGGCCCAGGTTATGGGCTCCCCATCTTCGCTTTCAACATAGAATCCAGTGACCTGCACTTCGCAACGCGAGCCATCTTTGCGAAAATATTCCTTTTCAAACGGACCAAAGCGCCCGCGGCTTACCAGGATTTCATTCTGGATCTTATCTGCGTCGGCATACTCTTCGGGAGTGATGTCCTGGTAATCGCGAGTGCGCAGTTCGTCGATGTAATATCCGAGCAACAAGTGCGCGGCGTGATTTATGTCGAGAAATCTACCAGTTTTGAAGCAGTTTTTGCAAATAGCGACCGGTGAAGATTCATAAAGCTCTCTGAATTTGGCTTCCTCAGTCTTCAGTCGAAGGTCAGCGATCTTATTCTCATGAATGTCCTGGAAGGATCCATACATTCGAAGACATTTACCATTTTTGAATTCGGAAATGCCCTGAGCGCGTATCCAGCGCTCGTTACCTTTAGCAGTTATGATTTGCAGTTCTTCGTTGTAAGAGAATGGACCTGCGAGGGCTGATTTAAAGATTTCTTCAATACGCTCTCGGCTCGATCCCTCTTTGTAGAAGCTTATGGCACGGGCGATGTCGATTGTCGGACTATTTTCGGTATCTATCTCATGGATATTATAGGTGGTCTTTGTCCAGATCAGTTCATTGGCCTCAGGAGTGTATTGCCAGCCACCCACCTTCGCTGTGCGGTTCGTCTGCTCTAAGATAAGCCTGAGGCGCTCAAGCTCGCGGTGCGCTTCGTGTTCCGTCGTAACATCCATGTGGATACCTTCGACGATCAGTGGTTTGCCGTCGTCGCTCCACTTGGTCACTTTCGCGCGTGATTTTATGTAGAGGGTCTTTCCAGTCTTATGACGGTAGCGACAGATGTTCACGCAGGGGAGCGTTCCTTTGCTCGCTAGGTGTGTTTCAAAGTCGAGGAGTGCCTGGATGGCATCCTCACGAAAGACTACTTTTTGCCAAGCCCGGAGTCCGTCTGGAAGTTCCTCTTCGGTGTATCCGAGCATCGTGCGATAATTTTTATCGAAGGTCTGGGTATCTTTTACGACATTCCACTTCCAGCTTCCTACAGTGTCGGTCCTCTCGGCGTTTTCCGCCCTCAGCAGCTCATCGCGGATGCTCGGTGGCTCTTTTGAGCTGCCGATCTGTTGAAAATTGCTGGGCGGGCCGTTTGGAATGATGAGACCGCTGACCACTGCAGCCGTTTTCGAGAGATCGTCCACCTCCTTGACGCTCAATCGGTGGAGGATTTCAAAGGACTGGTTCCTCTGGTCGTGAACATTGTAAACTATATTAAGGTTGCGCGTTTTCAGGCTGAGTAGTTCGTTGAACAGTCCTGAGACGCGCTCCTGATCGTTTGAAACGATTCGTTCCAGCCAGTGTCGCAGGCTCGATCGCTTGGGAGGACCGGGAAGGTTTAGGTTTTTTCTCCAATTGTCTGAGACTTCGAGTTTATCGTCTTTGGTGAAATACCACCAAATGCCGTCACCGAAGGATTCGGCGGTGGACTTCCAGATTTCAGCGTTTGAAATGGAACCTGAGGAGATGCTCGCGAAGCCTTTTTTCATGGGGTCTATTTAATTCGGCGAACCTGAGTCTTTTGTTATAGACAACATCAGTTTTAAAACACGTTTTGCCCATCCTTTGGATCGGCGGGATCTATGGATGCTTCAACATAGTCTTGCGGTGGGATAAGGGTCCTGGGACAGAGGTGGCGCTCAGCAATGATGAGGGTTGCGGTGCTCATGATTCCTGCAAGCTTTTTATCTCAGGCTCAATGCTGAGCAGGTAGCGAGTATCTGTCCTAACGATAGTCTTCTAAGGGAATTTTGTGGCAAGTCGAAGATGATTCGCCGGTGACAGTGTTTGGGTCCAAGGATGTTTTCTCAATCGCGTCACACTCCAGGCATGCTATTCCCAAACCGTTTGATCAATGAGTAACGATGATCCAAAAAATGACCGTTCGAAAGAGTCAGTAGTAGACAGAAGGGTCGGCTTTTAAAGTGGGTCAGCCTGGCGTCATTAGGCATCCTGGGTCGATACGATGTTGCCTTGTCGCGGAAGGATAATCTCACTAGGCGATCATGCCGTCTACGAATATCGAGCGTTCCCATGAAAGTCTGTCGCAGACTTTCCTAAAACTTAAAGAGTCCCAGGTGACCCCGGAGGGTATTCAGATGGGAAAAATTGTCGATGCGGTGGCGGATCGCGGATTTGGATTCATTCTAATGCTTTTAGCGTTGCCGAGCGCCTTACCGGTCCCCGCTCCTGGCTACAGCACTCCGTTCGGAATCGCAATTGTCTTGCTGGGAGGGCAGTTGATCGGGGCAGGTCGGGTTCCCTGGCTTCCCCAGAGAGTTCGCAATTTGAGACTAGGTGCGACGTTAGCGGAAAAGATGCTCTCAGCGGCGTCCAGTTTTTTGAAAAGGGTGGAGCGCTTTATTCAGCCACGCATGCGTTGGATTACTGCGAAACAGTCGCGGCGGGTCTTGGGCATCATCATCGCGTGTATGGGGTCATTGATGATTTTGCCAATCCCGTTGACGAATACGTTTCCCGCAATGGTGGTTTTTGCCCTGGCGATAGCGATCATTGAAGAAGATGGGCTGATAGGTATTGGGGCCTTAGCGATGGGATGCGGAGCGGTGGCCCTCTACGCGGTCATCGTCTATTTGGTGATCACTCAGGGGCCCGAGGTGATTGATGTGGCTAAGGACCAAATTAAAGCTTGGCTTGGCCTCTCGGCTTGATTTAGCCGCTGATAGTAATAAGTTTCCACGATGGCCTCTGGATTAGAAAGCAAACGGCAAACGCTCGCGGACGAGCTATCTTTCATCGAGGATCCGTATGAGCGATTTGCTTACATTATCGATCTGGGCAAGCAGCACCCAGCGGTAGCTGA
>JBCCBL010000169.1:0-6459 GCA_039034055.1 Verrucomicrobiota bacterium
AAGCGGCAATTCAGCCTCATTCGGGCTTCCTCTGGAAAGGAAACGGCAGTTCACCCCAACCGCCTCTTCGGTAGAGTAGCCGGTGATTTTCTCAAATGCCGGATTCACATAGCTGATAACGTTGCCCTGGTCCGCATCGGTGATCACCACCCCGTAGGTCGCGGCGTCAATCGCCATGGTCATCGTACGCAAACGTAGCTCCGCTTCATGCTGATCGGTGACATCGTAATTCAGTCCAATCAGCCGAGTCGGACTACCGGTATCGTCCAATTCGGCAATCGTCGTGGAGCGAATGTACTTTATCGAATCGTCATCCATCAATATTCGAAAGGTCTGCAAGACTGGTTTGCCATCGACAGAGGAACGAGCGTCATTCTGGAAGACTTTCTCACGATCATCAGGATGCATCCGCACAAATACAAATTTATCGAGCGAGGGAGAAGGATCCTCTTGTTTGAGGCCATATATCTGTTTCATCCGTTCGTCCCACAAAAGCTCCCCGGTTAAGGTATCGCGCTCCCAAACACCAATCTCCGCCGAATCAAGAGCCAATTGTAGCCGTGTCTGTACCTTCTTCAGCTCGATTGATGAGGTTTCAACTCGTTTTGCGGCGGCCCGCTCAGACCTCGAGATCGACAAGATTGTCAGGAACAAGAGAACATCTATCGCGAGTCCAGAGAGAGCAATGATTACCGGCTGGTTTGAGCCAAGGTTCTCGGCAAATGCGTCTAGGGTGTAGATTGATAGAGTCCATTCACGGTCTCCATGCATCGTGATCCTCTTCTCAATCGTTTGATCCGCATTCACCCGGATACGCGCCGCCGCAAGTAGATCGTTCACCTCGTGATCACTGCGGTAAAGCTGGTTTTTTGCATTCTTTTCGTATCCATCAAAGATATCGAAAACGACATTTTTTGGCGCAACACCGAAGACTCCCGCCATCATGTCATTGACTCTGAATGCTCCGTAAACCGTCCCTATAAACGCCTTCCGACGCTGATCAAGGGTCTTGGTCGGAGCCCCTTTCTCATACAGAGGTGAATACACAAGGAAACCCGGCTGCACGTCCGACTCAGTCTCTTGAAGAAGCGTGACGATCCCAGAAACTGCCGGTTCCCCGGTATCTCTTGCTTTGTCGATGGCGTTTCGCCGATTCGCCTCTGAATACATGTCATAGCCAAAGGCTCGTCTATTCCGCGCATCAAACGGCTCAATGTATATAATTGAAGTGTAAACATCGCGAGGCTCCGCCGGTGTAACCCGAAAGTCCGCAAATCCATCTTGGCGCACGCGGCTTTCCCAGGATGCAAGATCTTCTGCCGGAAACATCGGACTGTACCCCAATGCCTGAATCCCTGGGAAATGATCCTTGATATCCAGGGTCTCGACAAAGGTTCTCCAATCAGCACGAGAGACATGATCCGATGCTTGAAAAAATGCATTGAGAGCATCGAGAGAGACCTCATATTCGAGCATTCTCTGCGAAATGGCGTCAACCAGGTCTTCAGTCTTATTCTTTAGCCGATCCTGCAAACGTTGATTCAGGCTTTGTTCGGACACCCGCCAAGCCACAATCGTCACCATCAACGAGGTAAACAGGATCACCCAGGCAGTCTGCGGGTGGTGAAGTATCTTTTTTAAATCCACGAATTGGTGAAATTGGCCTTTTATCAACGGGAAACTGATCCATAAAAATCGGCGCGTAGGCCTACTTCCTTAATAACGCCTCAACACTTGGGAAAAATTCTTTTAAGGAAGCCTGTTAGCGAAATCATTTATAAAAAAAAGCCCACAGGGGATTCCTGTGGGCTTCCGCGTAACGCGTTGTTTATTAAATATTTATGCAGTCGCGTTTGCGACTTCGAGTCGAACCTTTTCGGCCAGGGCCGTGGAAAGGTAGCGCTCGGAGCATGAGCAGGCCACTGTGACAATATTCTTGCCAGCCATTTCCGGAAGTTTGGCCACCTCGAGTGCGGCTGCTACGTTCGCTCCGGAAGAGATACCGCCAGCGATGCCGTCGAGGATTGAGAGCTTCTGCGCCGTTTCAAAGGCAACATCATTGTCGATTTTTATGACATCATCTATAATATCAGTATTGCAGTTTTTCGGGATGAAGCCCGCGCCGATGCCCTGGATCTTATGCGGACCGGGCTGGCCCCCAGAGATAACAGGACTGTTCTCTGGCTCCACGGCAAAGGTCTTGATTGCCTTGCGTCCCTTGATGACCTCAGAGACACCCGTGATGGTGCCGCCAGTGCCCACTCCGGCAACAAAGGCATCAATCTCACCCTGAGTCGCAGACCAAATTTCTTCAGCAGTCGTTTTGCGGTGGATTTCGGGATTGGCTGGATTCTCAAACTGCTGCGCCATGAATCCAAGCTCGCCTTGTTCTTCGAGGATTTCCTTGGCACGCGCAATGGCGCCCGGCATCCCCTTGGCCGCCGGTGTCAACACGATTTCCGCGCCCAGGGTGCGCAGGAGGACACGCCGTTCAATCGACATCGATTCAGGCATTGTCAAAACCAACTTGTAAACCTTAGCCGCGAAAACAAACGCAAGCGCAATACCGGTATTTCCAGAGGTAGGCTCCACGACAATTGAACTCGACTTCAACAGACCCGCCTTTTCAGCGGCTTCAATCATCGCGACACCAATGCGGTCCTTCACAGAATTCAAGGGGTTAAAGAACTCGCACTTCACATAAATGTTCGCGTCTACGCCATCGGCGATGCGGTTTAATTTCACCAGTGGAGTATTTCCAATGGTTTCGAGGATGTTATTCGCTAGAATAGCCATGTTTTCTGGGTTTTTATGAATATAATTGAGTTAATTGCTTTACAGAAAGGCGCTAAAGACCCCACGAGACGAGACTATTTCCAGTAAATCACTCGCTGGGTAAAAAAGGCAATTTTTGAATTTTGCTTAAATCAAATCGGTGGCTGTTCCGGAGTTGTCAAACCAGGCGAATTGGACTTGGTGTGGGGGATGAAACCTGATTTCGAGAAACTCGTTAAAAAGCTGCAAACCACTGCCTCCATCCAACAGGTTGATCGTCTCTTAGGTTGGGACGAGCAGGTGAATCTGCCTCCCGGCTCCGCCGAAACACGCGCCCGTCAGATGGCCGCAATGGCCGATGTGCTCTATGAAAGACGGACCGATCCGGAACTTGGAAATTTGATCGATAGCCTCATCGCAGAATCCGGTTCCCTCAGTCAGGACGAACTGCGGATCGTAAAGCTTGCAAAAAAAGATTTCGACGAAGAGCAGTGTTTAAATACCGAGTTTGTGGCACGCCGAGCCAGCGCCATGAGTCAAAGTTATCATGCCTGGGTAGAAGCCCGGCAGTCTGGCAATTTCAAGAGCTTCGCCCCCTTCCTTCAGGAACAGATCGATTTAGCGAAAGAGTATGCGGAACTGTGCGGAGCGGAAAACGCCTACAACTTCTGGATTGATAAACACGATCCAGGTATGAGTCAGGAATCGATCACCCGTCTCTTCGAACCCCTTCAAGCCGAGTTGATTCCGATCGTGAACACCATTGAAGCCTCCTCCCAGAGCAAGCCCATTCAAGACTTCAAAGACTTTCCGGTGGCGGACCAGGAATCCTTCCTGAGGAAGGTAATTTCCGGTCTGGGTTTCGATTTCAATCAAGGTCGCCTGGATCGATCCATCCACCCATTTTGCTCGGGATCTGGGCAGGATATCCGGATGACCACCCGATTTTTTGAGGATAATCCGCTAGACTCTCTCTTCTCCTCTATTCACGAGGCGGGACATGGGATGTATGAGCAGGGCCTCCCCACCGCGTGGTATGGCACTGCTCTGGGCGAAGACGCCGGCATGGGAGTCCACGAATCCCAGAGTCGGCTCTGGGAAAATCAGGTCGCCCGGAGTCGCCCTTTCTGGAAATTTTGGGAATCCACCTATCGAGAAGCCTTCCCAAGCCAACTTGAAACCCTAACTTCCGAGGATCTCTACCGAGCAGTCAATGCGGTCCGAGTTATCCCAATCCGTGTGGATTCAGATGAGGTTACCTACAACCTCCATATCATCCTGAGATTCCGCTTAGAGAAGCAACTCTTCTCAGGCGAAATTTCGGTAGAACAGTTGCCCGAAGCCTGGCGAGCATTAGCCAAGGAAATCCTCGGATTGGACCTCACCGACGACACTCAAGGCTGTCTCCAGGATGTACATTGGTCTGGGGGAGCGTTTGGCTATTTTCCATCTTATACCCTGGGCAACATGATGGCTGCTCAGATTTGGTATGCATTAGAAGATCAGATTGAAGACTTGGAAGTGCAGATGGCACAGGGGAATTTTCAGGAGATTCTGAGTTGGCTCAAGGAAAACATACATGCCCAGGGCCGCCGAATGAACATCGAAGAGCTTACCAAACAAGCGACCGGCCACGAACTCGGTCACACCGATCTGATTCGCTATCTCAAGGAGAGATACCTGCCCCTCTATGCCAATTGAAGCCCGAATCATTCTCCCCTCGTCGCGCTATTTTCCCGAAAACCAAGATAACCCCTTGATTTGAAGGAATACTTGCGGCTTCCTGCTTTTTCGAAATGGGAGGAACTGGAATTTATTCTCAAGACATCCATACCGCAATCGAGCGTATGGCTTCCGAAATTTATGGAGCACACCAAGATGTCGAAAACCTGGTGATCGTCGGTGTCGCCAAAGGTGGCGTCGAAATCGCGCGCAGGCTGCACGCAATCGTATCCGAAAAAATGGGGCGCATCATCGAGTTTGGGGTCGTCGATATTACCTTTCACCGCGACGACATCATGCTACGCCCGATTACTGCCGACAGCCTCAATACGGCTATCGACATAGATTTGGATGACGCCGCAGTTGTCCTCGTCGACGATGTGCTTTTCAGCGGTCGCACTATTAGAGCCGCTCTCAATGAGTGTTTCGACCAGGGCCGCCCCGACACTATCGAGCTGGCAGTTTTAGTTGACCGTGAGCCGCGCAAACTCCCGATCACCGCACGATACATTGGCTTTCACTACGAGGACCATCGTTCAGGCAAACTTGAGGTGAAGCTGGATAGCGCCGAACCCTCCAAGGACATCATCCAATTTCAAGAAGAAAAATGAGTGACATTGATGCATTTAGCTGGGATCGCAAAGACCTCGTCTCCATCGAGGATCTCACCTCAGCGGAAATCGAGATCATCCTTACGATGGCTGACGCCTTTAAAAATACAATGGGGCGCTCACAAAAAAAGCTTCCATCGCTTCGAGGCAAACAAGTCCTGAATCTCTTCTTGGAACCCAGTACTCGGACCCGGGTTGCTTTTGAGACTGCGGCCACCCGCCTCAGCGCCGACGTCATCGATATGCAGGGCTCTTCCAGCAGTACCGTAAAAGGTGAGACCTTGATGGACACAGTACGGGTGATCGAAGCACTCAATGTCGATATGATCGTCCTTCGCCACTCCGCTCCCGGGAGTGCCCTATTCATTTCCAAGTGTGTCGATATTCCAGTAATCAACGGAGGCGATGGAGCACACGAACACCCAACCCAAGCCCTCTTAGATGTATTCACCCTTCGCGAGCGTCTGGGTAGCCTCGAGGGAAAAAAGGTCACCATTCTCGGCGATATCCTGCACTCCCGAGTCGCCCGTTCCAACATCTGGGCACTCACCAAACTAGGAGCAGAGGTGACGGTAGCTGGCCCACCCACCCTTGTGCCTGAGAGCTTCCAAAGCATGGGAGCCACCACATCGCACCATCTCAAGTCTGCCCTCCAGGATGCCGATGCAGTGATGCTTTTGCGTATACAAATGGAACGCCAAAACGCGACCCACTTCCCTTCGCTTGGTGAATATCGAACGCTCTATGGTTTGGATATGGCGCGTGCCAGCTGGCTTAAACCAGATGCTCTCATCATGCACCCTGGCCCCATTAATCGAGGAATCGAGATCGACGCAAAACTCGCCGATGCCCAGCAGTCTCTGATATTGGAACAAGTCAAAAATGGCGTCGCCGTCCGAATGGCTGCCCTGTATCTGTGCGCATCCGCTCACGCGCGATTGAAGAAATCCTAGTCCTCAACCTTTACGATTTATATGAGCAAGGCCTTAGTCATCGAGAACGGCATCATCGTGGACCCGAAAAATGGGCGCGAAGAGAACGCTACCCTACTTATCAAAGACCAAAAAGTTGTCGACACGCTTACAAAAAATGAGCGCGAAGGTGCTGAAGTGATCGATGCATCTGGGCTCCTGGTCACACCAGGCTTGATCGACATCCATGTCCATTTCCGTGAACCCGGGCAGACGCACAAAGAAGATATCGAATCGGGTTCCTATGCCGCCGCAGCTGGCGGATTCACGACGGTCGTGTGCATGCCGAATACGACTCCCGTCTGCGACTCCGCAGGAACCATCCGGCAGATTCAAGAAAGCATCAAGAACGGAGCGATCATCAACGTCTACACTACCGG
>JBCCBL010000170.1:0-6446 GCA_039034055.1 Verrucomicrobiota bacterium
CCATCTCTCAATACCGCGAAGGCCAACGCAACCCCGATGATCTCTTCTCTCCAGAGCAGCTTCAGATCATCACGGAAAACGGTTTCAAAGTGATGGACTTTTTTGACGCTGCCGAAGATTTCGTGTCTTCCGGTGAGCCTGATTTCGCGACTTTCGTCGCCACGAATGATGTGCGGCGAAACTTCTTTTTGATCGAACAAAGGGGCATCCATGCTAAATTCGAAATATCGCCGGATGACCTCCCAGCGAAGAATGCAGATACGGAAGGAATTGTATGGTTGCCGAGAATCCTTCCAAAAGCACGTGCTAAACTCCAGGGGGCCCTCCCTCCCGAAATAATGTATGGCTGTGGAGGAGATCGGCGATTTTTCAAGACTCATGATCTACACCCCGCAGAGTTCCTGCAGGTCGTATGGCAGGCTGGGGACGATGACCAAAAAGTCCTTGAGTATGTTAAATCAAAGACAACCGTAGTCTGAAGTCTTAGAAAATTTCCTCGAAGATGCCCAAAGATCTCACACGACGCGACTGGCTGCGTGGCCTCGGAATTGGCCTGGGTGCCAGCGTTCTGGGAAACCAAGCAAGCACACTTTTCGGCCAAAATTCCGAGCCTCGCATGCCGGATATTCGCCATCCCGAAGGCCGCTTGATCAATCTTGCAGGGAATGAGAACCCATTTGGCCCCTCGCCAGCGGCTTCATTAGCGATCATGCAAGGTGTTCCAGGGAGTGTGCGATATCCTTGGCGCGAAGAAGTCGTGCTTGCAGAGGTTATTGCATCTTACGAGCGTGTTGAGGCCAAAAACATCGTTCTGACCAATGGATGCGATGAGTTGCTAGGAATCGGAGGTGCGCTCGCTGCGGATATGGGTGGAAACATTGTATCGAGCACCCCTACCTATGATTGGCTCGGCGAATTTGGTCACCGGTCCGGGGCGGATGTGCATTGGGTCATGCATCAAAAGGATACGATGCAGCATGATCTTGAGGGGTTCAAAAAGGCGATCGATTCGAAGACAAAGCTCGTCTATCTCTGTAATCCCGACACCCCCTCGGGCACCATCCTTCCCAAAGCGGTCTTGCGCGATTTCATCTTGGGGCTCGATGAGCGGATCATCGTATTTTTGGACGAGGTTTATCTCGATATTCTCGACGATTTTGATCAGCAGACCTTGAGCGAACTCATCCATTCCGGGCGAAAAATCATCATCGGTCGTTCTTTTTCAAAACTCTATGCACTCGCTGGGCATCGAATCGGTTACGCGGTTACAACGCCCGAGCTAGCGGAACTGATCAGCAACTACAAGATGTCTTCCTTAAATTTCCTAGGCGTTGCGGCGGCAAAAGCGAGCCTCTACGACCACCGTTTTCGGACCATGAGTCGCCAGAAAATACGAGCCGGCCGGAAGAAATTTGCTAGCCTGTTAGATGAACTCGGACTCAAATACACCCCTTCGGTCGGCAATTTTATTTTCCACCAGACGGGAATTCCTATTCGGGATTACCAATCAATGACCAAAGAGAATGGATACATTGTTGGGCGTCCATTCGAACCCTACGCCGACTGGTGCCGCGTATCGATTGGAAGTGAAAAGGAAATGGACGGCTTCGCTGCGTTCATGAAAAAAACGTTCAGTTGAGATTCCTTTTTTTATAATTCGTTCAACCCAACCGGTATTTCCAACGTCCCGAGATTTATTGTAAAATCCCAAATTAGGGCGTTGAAAAATCTGCCAATACTTTCATCTTGCAGAAAGCTTTGGCAGACCGGTGTGTTGAATGTTTATGGGCATCTTCATTCAGCACTCGGTGTGCCAAAGCTACTTTGTTTAAAGACCGAGACAGTCCATCTCAAAAAAATGCAGTTCCTTTGTCTTTGTATAACAATGACTTAAGCATTCGAACCTCACCGGAGATCTCGCGAACATCCAGTCCAGCATTGAGTTTCAAGGTCGATCAGAGAATCAATCGATTCGCTCCAAACCATTGAAGATCCCACTCATTATCAGGATATTCAATGAGCCGTTTTCATCAAAAACCAGGCCATCTAGAATGAATAAATGGCGTATCTCCGCCGATATCTCGGCGAAAAATATCGGCACCAGGGGGAAACGTCCGGGTTCTGGCATCGACCAAACAGTTAGTGCAGAGCGGCCCCTTTCGAGCCTCGGAGAACACGGGAGGTCCCTAGCTGCTTTGGGCTAATTGCTTGTTGAGATAATCGACGGCACGACGTACCGACTGGTCCTGGTCCATCATATTCTCAACCGTCTTGCATGCATGAATCACAGTTCCATGATCACGGCCCCCGAATTGGCTACCAATTTCTTGGAGAGAATGGGGTGTGAGCATGCGACTCAGGTGCATCGCAATCTGACGCGGAAAGGCGATGTTTGCTGGGCGACGTTTGCTTACCATATCGGCCAGGCGCAAATGATAATAGTCGGCAACAACCTTTTGGATTTTCTCCACGGTGATCTTGTTTTGAGCTTCCTCCCGTAAAATGTCCCCCAAGAGGTTTTCAAGAACATCACCATTGATTGATCCACGCACCAAGTTTTGGTAACTGGCAACTCGGGTCAATGCACCTTCCATCCGGCGAACATTTTTCGAGACCCGTTCAGCGAGAAATTGCAGGACGTGGTCCTCCAGGCTGATATTCATCGATTCTGCTTTCTTTCGAAGAATCGCAACGCGGGTCTCTAGGTCTGGAGCCTGAATATCGGTCACCAAACCCCATTGGAATCGAGATACCAAACGAGCTTCGAGTTTAGCGATCTCACCCGCGGGCCTATCAGAGGTAATGAAAATCTGCTTCTGTGACTCGAAGAGTTCATTGAAGGTGTGGAAAAACTCTTCCTGCGTGCTCTCCTTTCCAGACAGGAAGTGAATATCGTCAACTAGAAGAAGGTCGACATTTCGATAACGACGGCGGAACTGGACCAAGGTATTTTCCTGAATCGAGCGGATAAACTCATTGGTGAATTTCTCAGATGAGACATAGGCGACCCGCATATTTGGATTGTTCCGAATAGCGTGATGAGCAACTGCGTGCATCAAGTGCGTTTTCCCAAGGCCAGTGTCGCCATATAGGAACAGAGGATTGTAGGAACGTCCTGGATTGCTCGCGATGGCAATACTTGCGGCATGAGCTAGTTGGTTGCCCGGCCCAATGACGAAATTTTCAAAAGTATTTTTCGGGTTGAGCTGGAAGCCAGTCGTCTTAGGCAGTGCGTTCGCTCCCTGAGTCTCTCGCCGATCGAGCGAAGGAGTCCGGTCTGAACCGAAGGTTTGTGAGGTGCTCAGGCCCCTTGAAATACTTTCGCTATTCCCTTCCAAAGAAGTCACAGCTTGCTGTGAGTCGAGGCCGCCTGGATCAGCCACGGCTGAAGTCTTTTGCTCTTTCACCTGCAATCGCACTTTGAGGGTGCGGCCGGCGGCGAGCGAGGCATGCTGAGTTAAAAGATCGAGATAGTTATCCTGCACCCAGAATGATGCAAAATCATTGGGTACTGTGATGACGAGAGCATCATCAGAAAGCCCTTCGCAGTCCATGGGCTCAAACCACATGTCAAAGACGTCAGCTGGGAAAATATTTTTCAATTCTTGAAGGATAGACTCCCAAAGAACTGAAGGCGTAGAAATAGAGGACATTGAGTAAAGCGTAGTTTCGAAGATTATTCACATGGAATCGCGAAGCGGCTGCGATTCCTTCGAGAACTTGGAGAGAGACCCTTCGATTAGAGCACGGAATTCGCCAAGGATAGGTTAAGAGCTTGAGGATTCCGGCTAAGATACATGTAGAAATTCATAAGTGTCTGATTTTGAATGAGTAGAAAATTTTTTGAGTCGTTCTTATTGTGAAGACATTCTCGATGAAGCAGCGCGCAAGCGTCAGCCTCAAATTAATCGCATCTTCTAACGGAAAAATTTCTAGCCTAAAAAGCGCTTTTCAAGCGGAAGTTTTACCCAAGTTATTCACATTACCTTGCGAGTATTTTCTGCATTAAATTGGCACGCGATTCACGTTGCTGTTACAATTCTATAGGTCGCTGAAAATAGGCTATTTGGAGATTTTCCAACGAATTATAACGCAGGCTTTCCAAAAAAAAACCGAGAAATTTAAAGAGCGATTGCATGATTTTTTTTTTCTTCTGGAGCATTTTTTTGAAGCTGAAAGGCGCTGACAAAATTAGTCGAAGTATGGCAAGCTCATTTGTCACAGATATGCGGATTTTTTTCAAAAGGCTCTCACCTTGGTTACAGAACAGTGGAAAGTACCCTGGCTCGCGATTTTAAACCCGTGTATCCAAAAATCCAAATCAGACTTGTTGGGCCATGTGTTCAATCAAGCGCTTATTGAATTCCTGCGCCGAATCATGACCCATCACCCTGAGAGCTTGCACCATTGTAGCGACTTCAACCAATCGCGCCATATCTCGACCAGGTCGCACCGGAATTTCCATATGCGGAACCTGCATACCGAGAATATCGACGAAGTCATGCTCAAGGCCGGTTCGGTCTTCAACCATCCCCTGTTTGAATTCTACGAAATTCACGATCAAATCGAGGCGCTTAGCAGGCCGAACGGCACGCACCCCGAAAAGATCTGCTATATTGATGATTCCGATGCCGCGACATTCCATGTAGCCACGGTTCAATTCCGCACTCGTTCCGATGAGTTCCCGATCACCGACAAGCTTGAGATACGTGAGGTCGTCGGCTACCAGACTATGGCCACGTTCGATGAGGGCTAGAGCACACTCACTCTTACCGATCCCACTCTGTCCCTGTAGGAGCACTCCGATTCCGCGGATGTCCATCAAAGTCCCATGCATGGTGGTCCGAGGCGCCATCTTTTCTTCCAACAAAACCGTCGCTTCTGTGGTGAAATTTTTCGATTTCACAGGAGTGCGGATAAGCGGAATGTTTTCCTCTTCGCATACCTGTATCATGGCACGAGTCGGCATCAATTGGCGTGAAACGACGATACAGGGCACATCCGACTGGGCGACAAAACGCATCGACTGCAACTGCTGTTCAGGGGGCGAATCACGGATAAATGCCATCTCACCTGCCCCAAAAAGCTGAATACGTTTATAGGCAAAATACTTTGAATAACCAGTCAAAGCGAGCGATGGCCGATTAATACTCTTTTCTCGCACCACCCGATGCATCCCGTCCGCACCAGCGACCAGGTGCATGTCCAGGGCATCTTTGAATTCATCATAGAAATCCTGAACCGGGAGGCTTTCAATCATCGAAGTGCGTATGCTCATGTGCTATTTAGTATCAATTCAAATAGGAAGGTATTTACATCGCAAAGTCTTCACCCAGGTAGAATTTACGGCTGTCAGGATCCGAGACCAGAAACTCACTGGTCCCCTCGCTCAAAATCCTTCCATCAAACAGGAGATAGGCGCGGTCCACAATCGTCAAAGTCTCGCGCACATTGTGGTCGGTGATTAAAATACTAATGCCTGCTTTTTGAAGGTCGCGAATGGTTTCCTGAAGCTCACTCACACTGATCGGGTCTACTCCGCTAAACGGTTCATCCATGAGGATAAACTGGGGGTCCATCACCAATGCACGCGCAATTTCTAGCCGACGGCGCTCGCCACCACTGAGGGTATAGGCCTTCTGGGAAACCACGTCCAATAAGCGCATTTTTTCGAGGACTGCATCTATTTTTTCGTCACGAGTAGCGCGCTTTAGGGGCAGGAGTTCGGCGACGGCTCGAACATTGTCCCGCACCGACATTTTGGTAAAAATAGATGGCTCTTGTGGCAGATAACCGATCCGGCGACGCGCCCTCCGGTGCAAGGGCTCTCGGGTTATGTTTTTTCCGTCAAAGTAGACCTTCCCGGCAGTCGCTTTGACGAGCCCTACGATCATGTAGAATGTGGTCGTCTTGCCGGCTCCATTCGGACCCAGGAGACCCACTATTTCGCCTCGGCCAACTTCTAAATCAACACCTTTCACCACTGAACGCTTGCCATAGACTTTCTCCAAACCACGCGCACAGACCCCATCGCTCGATGCCACCATGGGGCTGGATTCGTCGATACTTTGAGGATTAGTCATACTCATGGATCTGTGGGAGAATTTTCAGGAGTATCGGGCTGATCAGATGATTCCTCGGGATCAATCAGCTTATCCAGGTCGACCCCAAGATCTTCCATCGGTGGCAAGATCACACGAGCCCGTGTGCCATCGTCTGCCGGCTCGATGATCGCCCGCCGGTTACCACGCTCTAGTTTGATGCTCTTACCTGTGACTATAGCTCCGGACGAATCGATAAATTTTGGTTTATCCGTGATCTCTAGATAGCCTTCTTTCGGAAAGATCTTCGCCAGCCCACCTTCCACAATACGCCCTTCCTGCTCGATACGCACATTTCCTTTAGCAATTAGAGATACAATGCCTCCGATTTGGCTGATCAGCTCA
>JBCCBL010000171.1:0-6290 GCA_039034055.1 Verrucomicrobiota bacterium
CAAAGTTCGCGTGGACCTCAGATATCTGCGCATCCCCAACCCGAAACCCCTTCAATCCACAGACGTCGATCAGTCTGCCAGCATGATCGCCTTCCGGGTTCTTGAAAATACAGCCGGCGCTGGACTCCCTGGGCTGGGCCTTTTTGCGCTTTTGCATATTCTCCTGAATACGCGCCTTCACAGCCATACTTGTCGATTGAGCATTGGACCGCAAACGGGCCGTCAAGGCAATCCGATCTGCTAATTCCTGAATACTACGGTAGCCATAATTGAGATCACCCTTACCAAGGAACTCAATCAAACCCTCTTCATTCATGACCTCGATAGACTCGATTACATCCGACATCCAACCACCCATGGCTCCAGCATTCATGCGCAGAGCGCCCCCCAAAGAAGCTGGAATACCTTCCATGAATTCAAAACCCCCGATTCCGTGCCGCTCTGCTTCCTTACAAATATCACGCAGCCTCACTCCGGCTCCTACTTGCAAGCCTTTATCTTCGCTCACGCGCATTCCCATCCACTCTTCTTGATTCAGACGGACCACGCACGCAGGTATTCCGGAATCAGATACAATGAGATTCGAACCCTTTCCCAAAAAGAATAGAGGGGCATCCCACAGTCGGGTGATTTTAAAGACTTCACGCAGGGATTCACGGTCCGGCGGCTCAACATATACCTCAGCACGTCCCCCCACACGCATCGTTGTTTTCCCAGACAAGCGTTCCTGCAAATTCACTGTATCCTTCCCAAGAGCAAGCTGGAGGTGCTGTCCATAATCCCGGACTTTCCCCTCGAGAAAATATCCGTAGGTCCTCGCCAGAAAATCAATGTTCCCGGCTCCCACAAAAACCCGCAATGTGTTTTCAAACTGAACACCCTGCTCACGGAGTTCGCTAAATAACTCAGCAGCACTCAAATAGGTCGACATCTTGTCACGGCGCTGCATGGCATTCGCATAGAGCGCGTTCGAAGAATTGGATTTTATCGGCTCCCCCGCGCTATAAATCGGCAGGAGGCACACCGAATCGGCCTCGTCCAAAGATTGAATCAGCGCATCTGCCAAGTGCTCAGTCCTTGAATAACGATGAGGTTCGAAATACACCTCAACCCTCCAATCCGCAAAAGATAGGCGTAGGCTACGCAAAAGTGCATGGATTTCCTCCGGGTGGTGCGCGTAGTCATGCATCACTTTGAATCCGCAATCCTCATACACAACCTCCTGACGCCTCGTGAGCGCTGGATACCCATCATAAGTTTCAGGAATAGATCGATTTTCGTATTCAGAATATATTTGCAAAGCCGCCGAAGAATTGAACTCCGAAAATGTTGGTTTGGGCAGAAGGGGCTTTACCAAAACGCACCCGTTCAAACGCTCCGAAAAGCTATCGACCTCGTGTTCGGGCACCCAGACACACTTTTTTGTCTTTTCAGCAATTTGATAAAAAGCCGTGCGATAGGCTTCCTCGCTGGAATACGAATCTTTATGGTCCCAGTCTAAGCTCAAAATACACAGAGCCTCTGGCTCAAATTCTAACATCGTGCCGTCACTCTCGTCGATTTCGGCAATTAGGATAGATGCATCAGTAAACTTTCCAGGGGCTTTTCCAGAATCTTGATAGAAGGCACCCACATAATAATCTGCATCCAAACGCGACTCTTGAAAAAGTTGAGCGCACATCGCAGTCGTTGATGATTTTCCATGCGAACCGCAGATAGCGATGACCCGTTTAGACTTCGAAATCTCTGCTAAAAAAGAGCCGCGGCGCTGTAACGGAATCGCCAAGTTTTCTGCGATTTCTCGAGCAACGTGACCTTCTTTCACTGCCGAAGAGTAGACGACACTGTCTGGAAAATAATTTTCGACGAGCAATCGCAAACTCACGATTTTCACACCCGCACTTGAGAGGACACCACGCATCTCAAGGCTCAAAGCATCATCTTCGCCACTGATCACCCAACCCGCTTGAGCTAGACCGATGGCCAACGGGGCCATTCCCATACCACCGACTCCGAGTAAATGTATTTTCCTTGGAATAAGCCCCGGTTCCGTCAAAGCGCCGCTACCTCCCGTCGGTCTGAGGATTTTGACCCAATCTCTGAAAGATTGTTTTTAGAAGAAACTAGAAGCTCTAGATCACGCTTCGTTTTGCTCAATGCATGTTGGTCATCCAAAAGCGCGAGGTTTTTCTGAAACTTCGTCAACAGCCAGTCATTGAACAACAAGTCCTCTACTTCATGAAGCAGCTGGTCCAGTCGAGTCTGCTTGAGCACGATACCCCCACCCTGTTGCTCATGGAAGCGAGCATTGGCATCTTGGTGATCGTCTGCTGCATATGGGTACGGTATCAAGATTGAAGGTACGCGACTGCGAGTAAGCTCGGCAATCGTGCCAGCGCCCGCCCGAGTAATCACCAAATCCGACGCACTCATAACCTCCGCCATTTTGTCGGTAAAAGGAACGAAATGAGCAAAGACACTGCCTTGATCGCTCAATCTTCTTTCAAATACTCCTGAGGTTCCCTGACCGATCCCGGTGACGCAGTATAAATGAACATGCATCTCTGCAAGGGTTTCAAAGTGATCACGGGCCCACGTATTCAGAGACTGGGCTCCCTGACTACCTCCAAGAATAGTCAACACCTTACCATCCCGAGGTAAACCAAGTCGCTCCCGCGACACTTCCTTAGCAATTCTTCGAAACTCACGACGCACCGGAAAGCCATAGTCACGGATCACGTCCGCAGAAATGCCACGCATCCAAAGTCCACGGGGTAGGTATATACGCTTTGCCGACTTTTTGAAAAGTCGCGTTACTTTACCCGGCTTTCGATTCGCTTCATGCAAGACAAATGGGATACCTACAACTCGCGCCGCAATAATAACCGGTAAAGACAAAAAGCCGCCAAACGCCACAACCAAATCTGTATCTCGCGCGCGGAGTATTCCGATCATCCGACGAATACCTTGAATATTTTTGACCGCAAAGTGCGCGATTCCCGAAGGAGTCACCTTAAAGGGCGAACTCGCCAAAGCCTCGCAATGCAAAGATGGATACTTCTTAATCAGCCGAGAATCGACCTGTTTTTCACTCACGATCAAGAGACAATCGTGCCCGTCTTGCTGCAACACTTCCGCAATCGCAATTCCCGGAGCGAGGTGTCCTCCGGTACCGCCACAGGCAATAACATAACGACTCATGCGGTCGCCGTTCCTCCCTTCACATCACGCCCTCGCCAAGACCGTGAAGCATTCAAAATAACCCCTAAACAGAAAAACATCAGAATCAAATTGGACCCACCGTAACTGATAAAAGGCAATGACATCCCCTTGGTCGGCAACACCCCAGTCACGACACCCATGTTGATCAGGGCTTGCAATAGCATGAATAAAAGACACCCCTGAACCACCAAATACTGATAAACTGTTGGGGCAAATTTCAGTTTAAAATTCACGATGATAAAGATCCCCAAAAATAAAAGTAGGATCAGCCCTGTCATTACAAAACCCATCTCCTCACCGACTATCGAAAAGATAAAATCTGTGTGCGCCTCGGGTAAATAGGTAAGTTGCTGACGACCATGACCCAGGCCAACCCCGGTGTTACCTCCCGAGGCAAATCCAAGAATTCCTTGCCAAAGTTGGTATCCATCATCCTTACGCACCGCCTCATCTCCGAGAGCCAAAAACGAGGTCACTCTGCTCAAACGTTCTGGATTATTCCATACGAGCAACGAGAAACCACCAAGGCCAAGCAAACCTGCTGGCACCCAGAACTTTAGGCGCCCTCCGGCCAAAAAAAGCAGAATACCGCACACCAATGCACACAAAAAGGCGGTCCCATAATCAGGTTGCAGAAGGACCAGACCAAAGGAGATCCCAATAATGGCACCCGGTATCAGAAACCCCCATGTTACCGTGCCGAGACGACGTTGATATGCAGACAGATAGTGTGCCATCAAAAAAATCAGTACAACTTTCAAAACCTCAGCGACCTGCAGACGCATGGGCCCTAGAATGAGCCAGCGACGGGTCCCATTAATTTCCCGACCTATCACCGGTAAAAAGACCATCAGGCACAATACAATAGCGACCGGAACCGCATACCATATTACTTCTCTGACTGCGTCCAAATTGATTCGCATCGCGAATAAAAACGCCAGAGTACTAGCCAACATCCAGAGCATTTGACGCCTCAAAATCGAGAACACGTCAGACGAGTCCATGATATAAGTGCTGCTAAACAAGACAACAATTCCAATACCTAAAAGAACTCCAACACACAGCAGGAGGAGCCAATCATCAAGACGCCACTTCCCCTGCCCCAACGTGCTCGGTTGCGGTTCCAAAGCATCTGCTGTCGGTGTCTCTATCACAAGAATTACTCTACCGGGACCGGACTGACCACCGGGGCCTCTTCAAGCTCTCTCAAAAATGCCTCTTCATCAAACTCCGGCTCTCCACTCGGGGTCGCCTCGGGAATCTCAACAGAGATCGCTCCCTGGGAACTCGTTGGAGTCACCGGCTGAAAACCTGCCGGAGTTGCCGGTGTTGGTGCGGGAGCGTCAACCTCCAACGGCTGCTCAACATCACTCGCTAGATCACCAACCAAAAGACGCTGTCCAACCCGCAGTCCGCGCGGATCAAAATTACCATTTTTCGCTAAAAGTTCCTTCACGGTGATTCCATACCGGCGCGCAATGATTGTCGGATTCTCTCCAGATTCCACGACATGATACACCCCCAAATTGCTCGATGCAGGAGAAACCGATGGAGTTACAGAACTCGGAAGCTCTAGGTTACCCTGGGCGGGGAGGATCAGGATATCTCCCACCTTGATGAGATCTCCTTGCAAATTATTCGCAGATCGGATCACCGAAACTGAAACCCCCGTCTTCTTCGCAATTCCTGAAAGGGTATCTCGCGGGACCACAACGTATTCACTGCCTTCTATATCTTGAGAAACGGATGGGCTCACCGATTCCCGAGGAGGCGCGGCAATGGACACCTCTCGCGTCGTTAGAGGAATTACCAAAACCTGACCTATTTTCAGCGAGTCTGAAACTAACCCGTTCTCAATTCGTATCGAAGATACAGATACATTAAATTTTCTCGATATAGCCCAGAGGCTATCTCCTGAGGACACCGTGTAGCTTTCTTTTACCGGCTCATCACTCATAACCGTTATGGTTTCTTCTGGCGAGCTATCCTCTACTTCCGGAGCAAAACTAAGCACTCCAATCGGCTGAGAGGAAATCGGCTCCTCAGGACGCAAGGGCACCAAACGCGAAGAACCGCCCGTTGAGACAACGTCCTCGGCCGACGGACCTACCAAAACCGGTTCCGGCGCTCCAGAATTGAACGAAGCGTCAAGGGGACGAAACAAATCATCTTCCGGATCGGAAGCAATCGGAGCCACCGGCTCGGCGTCTAGGTTAGATAATTCAGACTCGTCGACCGGCCCAATAATCGGATTGGGTGCCACTTGATCACTCTGCTGCGTTGTCTGGCAACCAGGCTGTGTGACAACAAAAAGTCCGAGCCCAATGTGGATCAGGACTACGATTCCAAAAATGCCTTTGTATTTCATTTCAAATTTTCTTCAGGGGTTTGCTAATAAATTTCTATTAAATGCCGCCTTCACGGACTCTTGAAATGCTCGGCCCCGATCTGCATATCCAGAGTACTCGTCCAGACTTGAAAAACCAGGGCTCAACAAAATATGAGCGCTTGCATAGCTCTTGGCGATTTCCAAAGCGCCTTCTACGGCATTTTTCATATCAACCGATCCCGCGACCCGGATATCTCGAGCCAGCAGGGCTGTTTTCAAAGGACCCTGCTCCGTTCCAATAAGAACCGCTCCAGATATCTTCTTGGCGAGACATTCGACGAAGGCCTCGGTGTCGCCCCCTTTTGACATCCCGCCTCCAATCCAGATTATTGGGGCCTCATCCATACTTTCAATCGCGGCCAAGGTCGCGGCGAAATTAGTCGCCTTCGAATCATCCCAGAAGTTCAGACCTTCAGCATCGACGGATATCTTCTCGAGACGGTGTGGAGGCATCTCAAAAACCTCTGTTGCGTCCTCGACTGCCTCCATTTCGCCTCCCCAAAGTCGCCAGAACACGCAGACTTGCCGGTAATTTTTAGCCTGCGGGACTGATTGAAAGCCTGTGGGTATCGGATCACCAACATCAAAATCTCCGTTGAAGGAGGATGAAGGTAAAATGACTTCGAATCGCTGTGCCGCTTCGCTAACCGATTTTCCAAAGACAATGGGCGCTCCAGCA
>JBCCBL010000172.1:0-6250 GCA_039034055.1 Verrucomicrobiota bacterium
AGAAAAGCGCGCCGAGAATCAAAGACAAGCCTCTTTCCGCAACATAATTAAAATTGTGTAAAATCGAACAGCCTAGTGAGAATGGTATATTGTATGAACAAAAATAGCCACTTCTGCGGATGCAGAGTGGCTATGAAATGGCTATTGAAGATGAGATAACAGTATCCGCTAGCTCACGCTTGGCGCATCCTCTAGAGACTTGAAATCGAGATTGTCGCCAGCCTCGTTCACGACAACCAGGAGTGGCTCACCTGCTTTGACTTCTCCGCGCAGGATTGCTTCGGCGAGGTTATCTTCAAGGTAGCGTTCAACGGCACGGCGTAAGGGGCGCGCCCCATATTTTTCATCATAGCCGTGCTCAATTAAGAATTCCTTTGCTTCCTCGGTGAATTCGAAGCTGAAGTTTTGCTCGGAGAGGCGTTTTGCCACTTTAGAGAGTTCTAGCTCAACGATTTGCTTCATGTGCTTCTTATCGAGTCCCTTGAAAATGACCAGCTCAGTGAGGCGGTTGAGGAATTCGGGCTTAAACACTTTTTTAGTCTCATCCAGAATCTTGCCCTTTAGCTTCTCGAAATCTTCGTTACCGCCTGGATCCATGTTGAAGCCGAGCGAATTATTTTTCTGAAGAATTTCAGCACCGACATTCGAAGTCATGATCAAGACAGTATTCCGGAAGTCGACCTTGCGTCCCAGGCTGTCGGTCAAGCGACCATCTTCGAGTACTTGCAGCAGAAGCTGCACGACATCTGGGTGAGCTTTTTCAATCTCGTCAAAGAGAACCAGGCTGTAGGGTTTGCGGCGGACTGCTTCGGTGAGCTGACCTCCCTCCTCATATCCAACGTATCCTGGAGGTGAGCCGATCAGTCGTGAAACGCTAAACTTTTCCATATATTCAGACATATCGATCTGAATGATGGCATCTTGGTCTCCAAACATCCTGTCGGCGAGGACTTTAGCAAGGTGTGTCTTGCCGACCCCAGTGGGCCCAAGGAACATGAAGGAACCGATTGGACGGCGCGGATCTTTGAGGTCTGCTCTGGAGCGACGAAGTGCTTTGGCGATGACTTCGGTAGCGGCATCTTGGCCGATCACCACACCCTGTAGATCGCTTTCGAGTTCGAGCAGTTTTTTGCTGTCTTTCTGCTCCATCCGATTGAGCGGAATGCCTGTCCAGTCAGAAACCACGCGCATCATATCCTCGGTATCGACGGTGATCTGTTGCTCCTCGCGGTTTTTCTTCCAATCTTCGAGGATCTCTTCGCGACGAGCGCGTAGTTGTTTCTCACGATCTCGGAATTTCGCGGCTTCTTCGAAGTGCTGTTTACTGATTGCGTCTTCTTTTTTCGCGCAGATGTCTTCGACTTCCTCAGATAAGGATTCGATCTCGGGGGGGCGCTTCAACGAATCAATGCGCGCGCGCGCCCCAGCCTCGTCTAAGACATCGATAGCCTTATCTGGGAGGAAGCGCCCGCTAACATAGCGATCTGAAACTTTCACTGCGGATTCAATTGCGGTGTCGGTGAACAGCACTTTGTGGTGCTCTTCATACTTGTGACGGATTCCCTTGAGGATCTGTATTGAGTCTTCGATGTTTGGAGCATCGACTTTTACAGATTGGAAGCGGCGATCTAGAGCGCTGTCTTTCTCGATATATTTCCGGTATTCGGCGAGTGTGGTCGCCCCGATGCACTGGAGTTCTCCACGGCTCAGCGCAGGTTTGAAAATGTTCGATGCATCCATGGCACCTTCGGCAGCCCCGGCGCCGACAATGGTGTGAAGTTCGTCGATGAAGAGGATGACGTTTTTGGTTCGTCTAATTTCGTCCATGACTGCCTTGATGCGCTCCTCGAACTGTCCTCGATACTTCGTTCCGGCAACCATCAGAGCAAGGTCTAGTGTTATCACGCGCTTATCAGCCAAGATTTCCGGGACAACTCCGCTTGAGATTTCGAGGGCTAGGCCTTCGACGATGGCTGTCTTTCCAACACCGGCCTCGCCAATGAGGACGGGGTTATTTTTGGTGCGGCGGCAGAGAATCTGGATGACACGGCGAATTTCCTTCTTTCGACCGATGACTGGATCTAGGTCCCCTTTCTGGGCCAGCTCGGTAAGATCGCGTCCAAACGCTTTGAGGGCCGGTGTCTTGACATCCTTCTTTTCTTCGGCGCCTCCTCCGACCGGGGTCGCTCCCGATCCCGATGAGGCCGTCCCTGAGGCGGTATCCTCCGACTCACCACCGGTAAAGTTGGGATCGAGTTCGGCAAGGATTTCATTGCGGCAACGCTCGATGTCAACGTCGAGAGACTTAAGAACGCGGGCTGCCACGCCTTCGCCTTCACGGAGCAGTCCAAGAAGGATGTGCTCGGTGCCTACGTAGCTGTGGTTGAGAGCCTTGGCTTCTTTTCCGGCGAGGGCTAAAACCTTTTTGACGCGCGGTGTGTAAGGTATGTTTCCGGTCGGTTTAGTTTCCGGGCCGGTGCCCACTTGTTTTTCGACTGCGCTGCGCACGGTCTCGAGATCCAAGCCCATTTTCTGCAATACATTGACCGCTACCCCCTGGCCCAAGTTAATGAGGCCCAGAAGCAGGTGTTCGGTCCCCACGTAGTTGTGGTGGAAACGATCCGCTTCTTTTCGGGCAAGCGCCAAGACCTGCTGGGCGCGTGGGGTGAAGTTGTTAATTGGTTCCATAAATCTCTAACTCTCTGTGGGTGAAGGTTCCTTGATTTTGTTGAAATCAAGCAATGGTAGTTTTCTAAATGCATTGCGGATTTGGGTCGCGCGGTGTCGGTCGCGCTCGTCCGGGGATATCTCGCGGCCCGCGGCAATTTGCACGTGTCCAGGCTGGCTTTCTATGAATAGTTGGTCCAATAGGGTGCGGTGCTTCAGAGGGAGGAGCCCTAAATCAAGGCCCAGTCTTACTAGAGACAACGAATTCATGGATTCGTTCGAGCTTAAAAGGTGCCCGTTCTGCAGAATACCGAAAGCACGGCCGATCTTATCAAAAATTCGCTCGCGGCTGGTCTCAACCAGTTTGAGGCGTGCATTTGTTTCATGCTCGATAATGGTCTCCAGGACATTGTTGAGTCGCGTGATGATCGTGGCCTCTTCTTCACCGAGGGTTTGCTGGTTGGAAATCTGGAATAGACTGCCGCTCGCTTCTGAGCTTTCTCCGTAGAGTCCACGCACTGCGATTCCTAATTGATTCACCGCGCGGACTACTTTCTCCATCTGATTGGCCATGACGAGCCCGGGTAGGTGCAACATCATGCTGGCCCGTAACCCCGTTCCTAGATTGGTCGGACAGGCCGTCAGGTAACCGAGTTGATCAGAGAATGCGAAATCGAGAGAGTCTTCCAAATGCGTGTCAATCTCGGTCATGGCTTCCCAGGTTTTATCTAGGGAGAACCCGGGAAGTAAAACTTGCATCCGCAAATGGTCCTCCTCGTTCACCATGATGGAGCTGGACAAGTCCTCTGAGATGGCAATGCCGGCGCGGTCTGCTTCGCAAAGCTCGCGGCTCACAAGATGCCGTTCGACGAGTACTTGTTTTTCAAGTTTCGAGAGGGCATCCATTTCATGAAAAGATCCGCCCTTCATTTCGGAAAGTTTCAAAACCGCAGCCTGACAGCGGGACAAAACTTCTCGCTTTTGCGCCGATGTGGCACGCCCTGGAAATGCAAAATCGCTCAAATTTCGGGCGAGCCGCACCCGTGAAGTGATGACCACGTCGGTGGGTGTGACGCCCGCATCCTCGGGTAAGAAAGGTTTGTCCAATATTTCGTGGATGTTCATGGGTCTCGGATGCTGCCCTGTTAGGCGACCGGGCTTTCCTCTTCCTTGAGTGTCTTTAACTCATCTCGTAATTGCGCTGCATCTTCGTAGCGCTCCTCGTAAATGGCGAGCTGGAGTTCCTTGCTCAGTTTGTCTACTTTGCGGCGCTTCTGGGTGCGCGACAGGACTTTGAGGGGAACTTTACCGACGTGCTCGGTCCCGGAGTGCATGCGTTCAAGCATCGGGTGGATTTCCGATTCAAGCGCACTATAACAATCGGAGCAGCCGAGTCGCCCGGTTTTGTTGAGCTGAGCCACGGTGTAGCCGCAGTTAGAACAGGACTGATCGGTAGGGGCGCTTGGAAGCTCTTCGCCAGGGATAGAGACTAGGCCTTTTTCCACCAAATCTGCGACGGATAATCCTCCGGGGTCCATCACTCCGAGGCGCTGCGCGCACTCTTCGCAGAGATTCACTTTGTGAATTTTAGAACCGATGATTTGAGTCAGATGCACTGTTGCACTGCTTTCACAGACGTGGCATTTGATTTCTTTTCCCATTGAAAATAATAATTCGGAATTTTGGGCCGGTTTTGAAGAGAAAGCTTCGACGAACAGCAAGTATTGCTACCTGGTCTAAGTAAACCTGGAAAGGCTGTGAAAGCAACAATCGGTATGCTCGAAAATCGGCTTTTTTTCTGTGAATTGCTCCCCATTGCCCTGTCTGGACGGCAAACCCGGCTATCGAAACTGAATAAGATCTGCAGATGACCTCTCAAGCTAGGGTAAAATGAGAGAGTATGAGCCACTTTCGCGAGTTTTTTGAATTTTCTTTCGAACGAGTTCGGCGGCTCGTTTGACGGCGGCATCCCAAGCCCAACCTTGGCCAATTGAGGCGATGAGGTAGGATGCGAATAAATCTCCGGTTCCGCTATAGTGTCCCGGCTCCCAATTTACTTCGACGAAATAGCTATCATCATCGGTATGGATGCCGATGCCAAAATTGCCAGATGGGCTTTGGGCAGACGTTTCGATTATCAGTGCCTTCCGCGTATATTTTGCAATCCACGCCTCGCGATCGATTTCCTCCGCAGACGACAATAGTGAGATTTCGGTGGAGTTGGGAATCAGTACATCGGCGTGTTTGATCAAGTTGCTCCAGGCGGCAACGAGGTCCGCGCTGACATAGGCTTTCCCGCTATCTCCGGAGATCGGGTCGATCCACACCTTTCCGAGTTGTCCACGCCATTGACTCAACCATTGGTCCAAGGACTTCGCCTGAGAGACTTCACCGAGGTATCCGATGAATAGGTCCGGGATGTGTCCTTGACCTCGCAGAAAATTCACTTGGGCATCCAGCTTTTCCGCAATCGCACTCTCTGCCCAACGTTTGGATTCCGCGTAGTTTGCGGTGGCAGTGAGCCATACACTGGGGAGTGGGCAGGCCTGCGTTCCGAGAGCGGGTAATATCACGCCAAGTCCAGCTCCTCCGAATGCTGGAAGGCTGTGGATAACGATAGTCGGGGGCCCCGATGATGCTTTGACCATTTATGCCTCCCCCGAATCAGCCCCGATCAATGCGTGATAGAGTTGACCCGCATTCGAAATGAGATCAATGCACTTGCTCGCTCGTTGCCCACTCTTTGCGATCGAGAGAGTAGGGATCACCTGTTCGGCGATGTGTAGACTGATGCTGTGAAAATACCTGCTTTCGATAATCATATTGAAGTCGCGGTGGTCATTGAGATCTCAGCGCGCTGCCGATATTGTGCCAAGAGTCGGTCGGGATGGCGCGAGCGTCGTTTCTCAAGGTACTTCGAGTTGGGATACATGTTCTTGTTGTCTGGCCGCGCTGCTCGCTACGGGATCTAGGCAGCACACGCTCATTGGACTCGATTGCATAGGGGCAAGGCCGTGGAAAATTTCTTGAGGAAGGCAATTGCCCCCAGAGGCTTAAAGCGTTGTGTTCCTCACCACTAATGGCGGAGCTTAGAGAGCAAACCGAGGAACTGAAGGGTGTTTTGGAGCGCATCGTATATACGAACGAAGAAAACCACTACACCGTTGGAGAACTCTCTGTCGAAAACAATGACAGCGCTTCAATAGTGATCGCCGGGATATTACCGGGGGTTCAATGTGGTGAGACTTTGAAGATTTCCGGTTCTTGGCAGCGTCATCCGCAGCATGGTCAGCAATTCAAAGTTACGACGGCTCAATCGGAACTCCCTGCTTCAGCCTGGGGGATTCGCAGGTATTTAGGGAGTGGATTGGTGCCTGGAATCGGACCCAAATATGCCGATAAGATTGTCGATCACTTTGGAGCTCAAACCCTTGAAATCATTAGTCATGAATCAGGAAGACTACGCGAAGTCGAAGGGATTGGTAAAGAACGCTGTAAATCGATCAAGAAAGCCTGGGACAGCCAACGGTCGGTTCGCGAAGCGATGGTCTTTTTGCAGGCCTATGGTATTACGAATAGTCAG